>MKUV01000053.1 GCA_001898725.1 Caedibacter sp. 37-49 | reverse complement strand
AATTTAGGGCGAGCAAGTTTTGAATGAGAAGTTATTTTAGTAAGTTAAGGTTTTTTATCAGCATGTTTTTCTCTTTTGGGCTTTTTCCCTTATCTCTTGTCTTCCTTGTCCTTCCCGCCAAAGCAGGGATTCAGGAAGAGCCAAAAGGATCAAATAGTGATTGGCGACAAAAAGGAATGAGATAACGCCTTTCTTCGTCATCCTCAGTCATGTACCGAGGATCTCAGGCAGCCTGAAGATGTGACTAGGTGCCAGAAGGCTTAAGGCGTAAGTGAGAGATAAGAAAAATAGAATAGAGGATTAGAAATGAAACAAAGAAAGGAAAGAAAAATGTTTGTAAATAAAATTTTAAGGAATATGGATGTAAAACATTACTCCTTCTTAATTTTTGTAAAGAGAGGAAGAGAAGATGTTGAACTAACTGGAATGACGGGACTTCCTACGCGTCATTCAGGCTTGAATCAAGGATGAACTCTTCGTGTGTCCATCCCTGGTCTTGGTCAGAAGCTCTTTAATATCTGAAGGAGTTAAAGGGCAAATAAAAGAAAGAGAAAACATTAAAATATAGAGGTATAAATGAGACAAAATAAGATAAAAGATAAAAAGGCTCAAGAAAGGCAAAAAACAAGCTCAAAAGCTTTTGCAGAAGATGAACAGATTATTATAGAAGCACTTGAATACTATTTAAGCCGTCGCTCCTCCACGCAACCTCATCCACTTCTACAATGGATAATGTGGTAAATTTAAGAAAAATGAAGCATCTCTTTTTCATAAATAGTATAGATCAAGACTTGACCCGCTTGGATTGACTGATTAGGGTTAAGCAACTATTTAATAATTAAGAGTAAGTTTATGAGTACCCGAGCCACCTGTTTTCAAAATATCATTCTTACATTGCAAGATTTTTGGTCAAAACAAGGCTGTGTTATATTACAGCCCTATGATATTGAGATGGGCGCTGGAACATTTCATCCCGCAACAACACTAAGACCTTTAGGTCCTGACCCATGGCGTGCTGCGTTCGTCCAACCTTCAAGGCGTCCCACAGATGGTCGTTATGGAGAAAATCCAAACCGCCTTCAACAACATCATCAATTCCAAGTAATTTTAAAGCCATCTCCTTTAAATTCTCAAGAGTTGTATTTAGAGAGCTTGAAAGTTCTGGGGATTGACCCTTTATTGCATGATATTCGATTTGTTGAAGATGATTGGGAAAGTCCAACACTTGGGGCTTGGGGGCTTGGTTGGGAAGTTTGGTGTGATGGTATGGAAATTACGCAATTTACTTATTTCCAACAAATTGGTGGCATAGAATGTAGCCCGGTCTCTACAGAAATTACTTATGGATTAGAACGTCTTGCTATGCAAGCTGTCCAAAAAATGGATAATGTGTATGATCTTGATTGGAATGGTGCTGAAGGATCTTTAAAAATGACGTATGGTGATGTCTTTTTAAGGAATGAAAAAGAGGTTTCAGCGTATAATTTTGAGCATGCAAGTACAGAGATTCTTTTCCAACATTTTAAGGACGCTGAACTTGAATGTGGCTATCTTCTTCAAAGGAATCTTGCGTTGCCGGCTTATGAACAATGCATTAAAGCCAGCCACATTTTCAATCTCTTAAATGCACGCGGCGTAATCAGTGTGCTTGAGCGCGCCAGCTATATTGGGCGTGTACGTGCCTTAGCAAAAGGATGTTGTGAGATTTATGTGCAAAACCTTTCTTCTTCCGAAGGAGCGGCAGCATGAGTGAACTTCTTTTTGAAATCTTATGTGAAGAAATTCCTGCCCGGATGCAGAAACGAGCTGCTGAAGACTTAAAAACGATGTTTCTTGAACGGCTCGAAGGATACGAGCTTTCCCCTAAATCGGTTGAAACTTATGTTACGCCAAGGCGCCTCACCTTACATGCCACAGGACTTGAACTTATCCAACAAGATGTCAATGAAGAAAGACGCGGTCCACGCGTTGATGCACCACCCTCAGCAATTGAAGGTTTCTTAGCTTCTACAGGGCTGAAGCTTGAACAATGTGAGCAACGTGAAACGCCGAAAGGAACCTTTTTGTTTGCAAACCTCTATCGAAAAGGGCGGGCCACAAAAGAAATTCTTCCAGACATCTTTCAAGAGATAATAGCGATGTTCCCTTGGCCAAAATCACAACGTTGGGCTTATGGAAATAAAACCTGGGTTCGGCCGATGCACTCAGGAATTTGTATTTTTAACGGCGAGGTTTTACCATTTTCAGTGAGCTTCAACAGTGACAATAATGCTGTTGGTCCTACAGTGAATTTTGCCGCGCAAACACAAGGCCACCGCTTTATGGGCGGAACGGCTTTCACAGTGAAAGATTTTGCAGATTACCAGGCACAATTAAAAATGAATTATGTCATCCTATCCGCTGATGAAAGACGGGCGCTTATTGAAGGGCAAGTTTCAAAAATTGCTGAGTCTAAAGGATTAACGGTTTATCCTGATGAGGGTCTTTTAGAGGAAGTAATAGGGCTTGTTGAATGGCCTCAAGCGCATTTAGGGCGGATTGATGATGAATTTATGAATCTTCCCAAAGAAGTTCTTATTACGAGCATGCGTGTTCATCAACGGTATTTTGCTCTTGTTGATGAAAAAGGAAACCTTGCACCTTATTTCAGCCTGATTTCAAATGTCATTGCTAAAGATGGTGGTGAGACACTTGTCCAAGGTAACGAACGTGTTTTGCGAGCGCGCCTTGCAGATGCCAATTTCTTTTATCAACAAGATCAAAAAATTTCTTTGCAAGATCATGCGATGAAACTTCAAAGCATTGTTTTTCATGAACGACTTGGCTTGATGAGTGAAAAAGTCGAGCGTGTCCAAAACCTTGCAAGAGAAATTGCACCTTATTTGAATGCAGATCCTGAATTAAGCGCTAAGGTCGCGGGTGTAATGAAGGCCGATTTAGTGACAGGAATGGTTGGCGAATTCCCTGAACTTCAAGGAATTATGGGCAGCTATTATGCGCGTCTTCAAGGATATCCTGAAGCAGCTGCTCATGCTATCTCTGAACACTATTTACCAAAGGGAGCAGGAGATGATCTTCCATCTTCTGAATTAGGACGGACTTTAGCTCTTTCTGATCGAATTGATACACTCGTGGGTTTCTTTGCCGTTGGTATTCGTCCTACAGGTTCTAAAGATCCTTTTGCTTTGCGACGGACAGCACTTGCAATTATTCGTGTTTTAGAGCAAGACGCTCCTCTTAAACTATCTTCTTTATTTGAAAAAGCCTATGTTCTTTATCAAGAGCAACTCACATATCAAAAAGATATTCCTTCTAAGTTAGAAGTTTTAGAGCAACTTAATGCATTTATTCTTGATCGCTTGAAAGTATATTGGCGAGAGCAAGGTATTCGTCATGATACGATTAATGCGGCTTTTAAAGTTGGTGTGAATGATTCAATTGCTATCCTCAAATCACGTGTCAAAGCATTAGAAGATTTTATGGGATCTTCTGAAGGACTTAACTTGTTGGCAGGCTATCGGCGTGCCGTCAACATTGTTCAAATTGAAGAGCGTAAAGATGGGATCATGTATTCAGGACCTATTCAAGTAGAAGCTTTGGAAATGGAGGCAGAAAAGGCTCTTTATAAAGCGCTTGAAAGTCGTCATCCTATCTTAGAAGAAGCTTTGCAAAATCATGAATTTATGAGGGTGATGAACGAATTATCAGCTTTGCGCCCAGCCATTGACCTTTACTTTGAGACTGTCACCGTGAACACCGAAGATCCACAGATAAGAGTTAATCGTCTTAAGACGCTCGCGATGATGCGACAAACCCTTGAGAAAGTTGCAGATTTTAGCCAGGTTGAGGAGAGGCTTTAGAGGCAACAGAATGCCTTTTAAGATAAAAATAAAAGACTAATAATTTATCGCAAAACCCTTAAAAGCACTCTATAAAAAAGTTTTTTCGAAAGCTGGAGGTAGTATCCAAGACCAAGTTGCAAAGCCAATAGAAATTGGCCTAGGTTTGTGGGCAGCTCATAAAATTACAGATACGACACGCCTATTAGATCTTCTTAAAGAAGATGATGCCAAAGCGCTTATTTAAGTCCTGTTAGAACTCTGATGAATATTGTCCTAAAGGGAGACGCTATACTTTTTATAGAAAAAAGCCTTAATACATTTGGGGCGTCAGTCCAAAACGTACAATATAAAAATATTGACAAAAAAAGAAAATTTAAGGTAAAGCAAGAACCCGACTATTAATTTAATTTAATATTTTAAAAAAGTATAAAAACGATAAGGAAGAATGATGAAAATTAACCATTTACTTGCCATAAGTTTGGTTTGCTTACAAAGCATTTCTGAGTGTTGGGGGTCTAGGGATGTAAGCGAAACAGGAAGTGCAAGCTCTACAACAAGAACCCACTCGCTACAGGTGCAGGCAGGGCCGGATTATTTTGCACTGTTAAATAATAAGGTTATGACTGTTCTTGTGCCTAAGCTAGAGACATTGGAGACCCTTGGTCTATTAACAGTAAGCAAAACCATGCAAACAAAAGTAAGACCCCATATTCTAACAATCGATTTAGCAACAATAGTAGATACACATTTTAAAGCAAAGATTCCGGCTGCTGTAATATCATGCTTTAATCTTACCAATCTTAATTTAAATGGGTGTAACCGATTAAATTTACCCAATAATATTGATCAACTTTTTTCTAATCTTAAAAAATTAAATTTATCAAATAATTATTTCTTAAGTGAGAAATCAATATTAGCTATTGGATCTTTAACGAAGCTTGAAGAATTAGAAATGGCAAGTTGTCATAAAAATCTTTCATCTATATTCCTTCTAAATCTTCCTTTACTTAAAAAACTTAATGTATCGATGAATAAATTTTCTTCTCCAATGAATTTTATAACTCAAGGTATTAATCCACAGAAGGAACAGGCCCCAATTCCTTTTCAATTTCTTACCAGACTTGAAAGCTTAAATATGGCTAGTTGTCACTTGACAGAAATTTCTGAGGTGCCTGAACAACTGACAAACCTTCGTGAGCTTAATCTTTCATTTAACATATTTAAAGACTGGCCTGAAGAAATTTTACTCAATCTTGAAGTCTTAGTTTTACAAGGTTGTAACTTAACTAAAGAAGATTTTCCTTACTTAGCGAAATATACTCAATTGAAGAAGCTAGATGTAAGGAAAAATAATATAGAAAAAGAAGACTTTTCAATGTTTCTACCATCTGTAAAAATCATTACAGATACGAATGACGATAGACCTACAATTCTTAACAAGAGAACAAATAACTTTGTACAAGAGCAGAACTTTTACCCAAGCATACTAGATAATAGGGTTACACCTTCTGTTGTGGATAATGATTCTGAGTCTCGCTCACCGTCGCCTTCACGTTCTCCTTCACCCCTAAGATTGCTTAGTGCTTTTGATGAAAAAGAGTTAGCCTCATTACAAGATTTAGAGGCTATAGAGCAACATCGCCTTACAAGGCATAATTTTATGAGTAGAAGAGAGGGTTCGCCAAGACAAAATTGGTCTCAAACGAGAAGTGATAGCCCAGATCGGACTCGACCTAATTCTCCGATTCTAGCTAAAGCTCTGGATGAATCAGAATTTTCCCCACCCTTATCACCACGTTATCCTTATACGTCTGAGGATGAGAGATTTGAAGATAACAACGTTTCTACAGACGATGATATCGATTTATCTAATGATTTGTTGTCTGAAGAAGATGAAAGTTTTAGAGCTATGTTTGACTTCTCTGAAGACTACGATAGCGCTCTTTCCGAAGATGAGGCTGGTAACTAATTCGGATTGAGATGAAAAATACTTAAAGCGATAACGGCAATAAAGCGGGAAAGTATCAAAATAAGCTTTATAAAAAGCTATAAGGAAAAAATGATGAGGATTAAACATTTACTTGCAATAAGTTGGGTTTGCTTACAAAGCATGTCTGATTGTTGGGGAAGCTCTGTTTTAAGTGATGACTCACAAAAAACCAGCTCTGTAACGACAAAAGCGACGGTCAAGGAAGAGGATGTAGGACCCAATTATTTTGCAATGCTTCCTGATGATGCTTTTAATGAAATCTTGACACGATTAGATTTAAAACACCAAGTAAGTGTCATTTTTAGCAGTAAAAAGGTGGCAAGTAAAATTGAAAGATGGGATATAAGAAAAAGGGAACGTCACACTTGTTATCCTTCCTATCCTTATGATCAAAATATCGAAATCCCAACATCGTTTCGTTTTTTAAATAATCTTAAAATTCTGTATTTACTTGGCCCCAGTGAAGGCTGCCTTCCCACAGAACTTGGTCAGCTTATACAGCTTACAGATCTTAATTTATCAAGGCATAGTTTTTTATACCCTGAAGCATTTAACTCATTAAAAGTTGTTACCTCTTGTACAAATTTGAATAGATTAGGGCTTAATAATTCTAATTTACCTGATTTACCAATGGAATTTACTACTTTGGTAAACCTTAAAGAATTAAACATAGGCTTTAACCATTTTCACGGTGAGTTGCCACGTGTTGTATCCTTATTACCAACTCTTGAAATTTTAATTGCAAAATTTTGTAATATAAGGCGGTTGGATCCTTGTATGACTAAATTAACAAACCTTACTAAGCTTGACTTATCATATAATTCAATTGCAAGCTTAGATTGGCGGGAATGTGAGACTATTTTTTGTCTTTCTAACCTTAAAAAATTAATATTAAAAGGATGCTCAAGCAATTCAAGATTTTCGGATGACTTTATTCAACTTACAAACCTTGAAATGCTTGATTTATCATATAGCTCTTTAAACGGTGGTTGCTTGCCTTCTTTTATTCCTAACTTAAAATCCCTTCAAAAACTTAAGGTGGCACACACTGCCTTAAAAAAGATTGGTCCTGAGCTTTTGAAGCTTCCATTTCTTCAAGAGATTGATGTTACTGACAATAATTTGAGAATACGAACACTTGATTTTCTTAAGCTTTGTTCAAATATAAAAATTATTGGTTTATCATCCAATTCTCGTCTTTCAAGTTTTTTTGACTCAACTTCGCTTGATGAAGTAACTTCGCTCACGATCTCAAGAGAAATGTTACTTGACGATACTTCAGATGATGAGAGCGTTGGAGGTAATTATCTTCCTGCAGACTACGATAGCGATCTCTCTGAAGATGAAGTTGGTACTAATTCGGCAGATATAAATTAAAAAAGGCACTCTCATGAGTGCCTTCTTGAATCAGAGCTATTAAAGGAAGTTAAAGTTATCTAACTCTAAGATTATTAACAACCTCTTTGGCGCCTGTAACACTGGCGGCAATGTCTTGAGCTCTTTGCTTTTCTGCCTTGCTGCGAACAGTTCCTTTCAATTCAACGCTATTTTTAATAGTGATAACTTTAATATCACTCGCATCAAAGTTAGGTTCTGATTTAAGCTTGGCTTTAACTTTTGTTGTGACGGCAGCATCATCAACGTACTCGCCCGGGGTTTCATTCTTCTCAGCAACTTCTCTGTCATGTGCCTTAATTTCAAGATTGTTGATAACGCCACGAATACCTTCAACTCTACTGACAACATTTTCAGCTTTTTGTTTTTGAGCTTCGTTACTTACAACGCCACTTAGCTCAGCAACATTATTCGTTGTAATAACATGAATCTGAGCTGAAGAAAGACGCGGTTCAGCAACAAGTGCAGCTTTAACCTTTGTTGTTAAGGCAGCATCTCCTACATACTCTTTAACGGCCTCGCTTTTCTCAGCAATTTCTCGATCCGTGTCCTGAACCGCAGGAAGGGGAGTTGTGATTAAGACGGTAAGACCTAAAGCTGTTGATAAAATAAGTTTGTTATATAATGTCGACATGTAAATATCTCCTCAGTTATAAAATAAATAAAATAGGGATTAATCGATCTTATCGAGCCATTGATTAATTTTATGCTCGATTTCTTCTTTTGCAGAACCATATTTCTGTTGAATAAGGCCTACCAGTTGATCTTTTTTCCCTTTGACTTTTTCAAGGTCTTGGTCTGTTAGTTCACCCCAAGTTTCCTTGATAGAACCAACGATTTCGTTCCACTTACCTGCAAGTTTATCTGTTGTATAAGTCATTATTCGCTCCTTTCTTACAACGTGTTAACAGGGGTAGGCTATCGAATGACGGATATGGTTAACAGCTGAATAAATATGGAAATTTCTACTTATCTGATAATAGGCAACTGTTTAATAAGAATATTACGCAAATTTATTAAGAAGAATGGCTGGGGAGGAAGGATTCGAACCCTCGAATGTCGGTACCAAAAACCGATGCCTTACCACTTGGCGACTCCCCAGTACGGGTGTTGGCGATAACATACGCAGAAATTTGATGGAATGCAACTCTTGAGTAATGAATTTTTACGAACGTTCTTTTAAAAGTCGTTGTTTATCGCGTTTCCAATCGCGTTCTTGCTCGCTATGCCGCTTATCTGCTCGTGTTTTTCCTTTTGCAAGTCCAAGAGAAACTTTTACACGGCCACGTTCATTAAAATAAATTATTAAGGGGACAAGTGTCATTCCCTTACGTGTTATTGAGCCAATAAGCTTATTAATTTCGCGTTGTTTTAAAAGTAATTGTCTTGGGCGTTTTGGTTCATGCCCAAACACTGCAGCAGCAGCATACTCTTGAATTGTTGCATTAAAAAGAAGGATCGTTCCTGCTTTCTCTGAGGCGTGCGATTCAGCAATACTGGCTTTGCCAATACGTAGTGATTTAACTTCGGACCCTGTTAATACAATTCCTGCTTCTATTGTTTCAAGGATTTCATAGTCATGGCGTGCCCGCCGATTTTCGGCAATAACTTTATAGCCCGAACCTTTAGCCATGAGCTTCTACCTTTGGGGCTATCATTTTAGGAAGGAGGCCGGCATATTCTAAAGCAGTTTTAATTGCTGATTGGGCGTTTTCACTTGCTGGTAGCAGAGGAAGACGCACTTCATTGCGACATAAACCCAATAAGGAAGATGCATATTTAATTGGGACAGGATTACCTTCAACAAATAATGCTTTATTTAAAGGAGCTAATAGGTCTCTAATTTCCGCCATGCGTTTAAAATTACTATTTCCCCATGCATTATAAAGATCAGCACACAGCTTAGGTGCGATATTCGCCGTTACTGAGATACATCCGTGACCTCCATGAGCCAAAAACGCAACTATCATCGGATCTTCCCCACATAAATACGTAAAGTCTTCTTTGGCAAGCTGCCTGAGTTCAAGAAGAGAGAGCAAATCTCCACTTGAATCTTTGACCCCGATAACACGCTCTAGATACGAGAGGCGTGCAATCGTGTGTGTCGCAATTAACGTACCTGTTCGACCAGGATTATTATAAATTATAAGAGGAAGCTTTGTTTGGTCATGAATGGTTTTAAAAAATTCATATAAAGCTTCTTGCGTTGGCTTAATATAAGGAGGGTTTACAACCATAGCTCCTTGCGCACCCGCTTCATACGCTTGAGAAATAAGCTCAATCGCGTTCTTAGCAGTGAAAGCGTTAATGCCAGCGATGATTGGGAGTTTACCTTGAGAAGTTTGAAGGCAAACAGTTAAAATTTGATGCTGTTCTTCAGGGGTAAGACTTGAAAATTCCCCTGTCGTTCCACAGACAACAATACCATGTGTGCCTTCTTGCTTGTGCCATTCTACTAGGGAAGCAAGCGCCTCATAATCTATCTGATTTTCTTTAAAAGGTGTGATTAAAGCAACGAAAGAACCTTTAAACATAGAAATCCTACAAGTTTACGCTATAATGTGAAGAACATACCTTGGGGGCTAAGGAAAGTCAAAGGGTGACGAGGTCGATGAGAGTCAAAAATTTCTTTTTAATGATTTGTAAAATCTTAACAGTGGGGCTTTTTATTTTTTCTTATGGAAAAGCATTGCCTTCGATTGAGTATGAGTACCAGCTTTGTGGCGATGCTTTAAAAGCGGCTGAGCAAGAAAATTGGCCTCAAGCAAACATGTTAGTGGGAAGTAAAAGATGCCCCACAATTAAAAAGTTAGTGACCTATCTGTATTTAAAAAGTGATCATACAATGGGGTCTTTCGAAGAATATACTCAATTTATTGTAAAAAATCCGAGTTGGCCGTGGTTGCACGTTTTTAAAAGACGTGCTGAGTTAGTTGCTAAACAAAGTTCTGATTCCTCTAAAATTCTAGCTTGGTTTAAAAAACATCCTCCAAAAATGGCCAAAGGAATTATAGCATATGTTGAAGTTTTAAAACAACTTGGGTTGCCTAAAGAAGCTCGCCTTATTATTGAGAAGGCTTGGAAATATCAAGACTTTTCTCAAGATGAAGAAAAGCTTCTTTTGGCCAATTATAAAAATCTTCTTTCAAGTTCCTTGCATCTTGCAAGAGCACAAAGGTTATTGCGTGAAAATAAAGTTGAAGCCGCGAACAGATTGGCAACATATCTGCCGAAAAACTATCGTAATTTGATCAAAGTGAGGCTAGCCTTACGAGAGAGAAAACATGATGCTCTTAAGCTTCTGAAGACGCTTTCTGAACAACAACGGTTGGATGTGGGGCTTATCCATGATGAACTGAAATATCGTCTGCGCAGTGATGATTCGCAAGCTTACAGCTTTTTTAAAAAGCACCATCATATTATCGAAAAACATCCAGAAGCATTTTGGTCCGCCCGACACACCTTAGGACGTGATCTTATGACAGCAGGGCGCTACCAAGAAGCTTATCACGTCGTGCAGCATCATGGCTTAAAACAAGGTGAGAAGTTTGTAGACGCGGAATGGTTGTTAGGATGGGTTGCACTGCGGTTTCTTAAGAACCCAGGGCAAGCCTTTCATCATTTTAATCAATTATATCAAAAAGTGACGTCGCCTTATTCACGTTCTAAGGCTGCTTATTGGGCAGGAAGAGCCGCTCAAGCAAAAAAACTTCCTCAAGAGGCTCATCTTTGGTATCAGAAAGCTGCTTACTATCCTGCAACCTATTATGGGCAACTCGCTTTAAAAGCTCTAAATAAACCGCAAACTTTTCGTCTAGAGTCATTAACTTTCCCAATTTCTGAAGTACGGAAATTTGAAAATCATGAGTTTGTACGCGCTGTCAAACTGTTGCATAAAGCAGGGCTTACAGATGAACTATTATCCTTTGGCTATATGTATGCCCAAACTTCTTCATCTCATGAAGCCCTTATGATGTTGTCATTAGCCTCGACTATTGCACCTCAATTCGCTGTTGGGATGGCTGATAGTATGTCTATTCTCCATAATACGCATTATAAGGAAGCATATCCTCAAGTTTGTCGAGATAACAATTCGGCTCAAGCATGTTTAGAGGATGCCATGATTCACGCTTTAATTCGAAAGGAAAGTAAATTTAATCCACGTGCCAAAAGCGAAGCAGGCGCTTGTGGAATGATGCAAGTCGTTCCCTCAACAGCAAAGATGGTTGCCCAAAAAATGGGGGTGCATTTTAATGAAGCGCGACTAAAATCAGATATGAATTATAATATGCTTATTGGAACAGCTTATCTTAAAGAACGATTACAAGACTACCAAGGTTCGATTGTTTTGACATTAGCTGCCTATAATGCGGGACCGGGCAGTGTTAAAAAATGGATTGAAAGATATGGTGATCCCCGCGATCCGAAAGTCGATACGATTGATTGGGTAGAGAAAATTCCTTATAGCGAGACACGTAATTATATTCAGCGTGTGATGGAAAATTATATTATTTATCAAGCTATTTTTAAAGTAAGTTAAACGGAAATTATCTTATAGCCTGTCTATTTCGAGTGGAACAATATAACGAGTTGTATCAATTTTGACTTTAAGAGGGGCTAAAAACATTTCCATTTCCTTTTGAGTTGGAAAGGACTTTGTTTCAACACCTTTCTTATGAACATTCACAATACCTTGAAGATGATCGAACTCGTGTTGAAAAACACGTGCTGCAAAATTTTCCAAAATTTGGATTCGGGATCGCCCATTCTCATCATAAAAATTAGCTTGGATCTTCGTATAGCGGGGAACAAAGGCAATATGACATGCGTTTTTGCATAATATTGCTGAGAAACAAGCTTCCCAGCAAGCTTCTTGTGTTTCATTAAGAGGAAAAAAGGTAGGATTAATGGCAACTTGAATATTCTCGAAACGACGATCCCAACTAAAAATAAAAATTTGCTCATTAACGCCGATTTGGGGGGCTGCAAGCCCTGCAGCAGGTGCAAGAGGTTAAAGCGTGTGTGTTGAGCTTATCAATCGTTCTTTTAGCTTGTATTAGCCCTTGCTGAGTAAGGAGAAGAGGGTGAGATGGTTTCGTTAAAAATAAGTCTAGATTGTTATCAATTGTAATAATCGTGCTGTCTTCAATCATTGATTCATTAAGTCTTGGCTATTTTTATTCCTTAATTTATCAAATAGAAAGGTCTAAGTGAAAGAGAAATGAGAAGGTACAATAAAAAAATCCCTCTTCTAAAGAGGGATTTTTAATTCTTTAAACTTTTTTGGAACTGTGCTTAAGCAGCTGCAGCGGCTTTGTTAGTAATCTTGTTCCAAACTTTAATTCTTCTAGCAAACGCTCTTGTCTGAGATTTTTCTTGTTTAAAAATCTCTTTTACATGAAGAGGAGATGGTTTTTGAACTACGTGTCGTTGACCATGTTTAACTTCAAATTTCTTATGAAGTTTACCAACATTGCTATACATCACATCAAGATTTGTTAGATGACTTATTATTCTATCTTGATCCTCAGCATATTGACGAGGCCCTTTTTTTATTTCTGCGCCGAGATGGTTCATTTTAAGAACAACAGCTTCCTCAAGGTCAGGGTTCTTAGCTTTAGGAAATAAAAAGAAGACCTGCATAAATTTAGCCACATTTAATGTATCAATATCTTTGGCAGGAAGATGATTGATCATCTTAATTTTCTTTGCACATTCAATTCTCTCTTTTCTCGCAGCAATCCTTTGCTTGCGTTGAGCCTTCAATTGAGACTTTTCTAAGGCTTCATAATTAGCTTTAAGAACGTTCTTTGCAATAATTATATGGTGTGGATTTTTTGTATCCATTACATTTCGTGTCGTAATTTTATCTTTTGCTGCTTGAATGCTAGCAAGAAATGAAGGGTCACTAGATGTTGCAGCTGATCGAACGTGACTAAATTTCTTATCTTCTATATCAATATTTTCCGCTAAAGCGAGGGTTGTAGAAATTCCAAAAATGGCTAGAGTAAGAAATTTCAAAGTTTTCATATTTAATTCCATATTTATAGCATTATTATTTAATTCTTAGCCTATTGTGGACCAAGGTGTCAACAAAAAATTTGTTTTGCTTCTTTGGTCATTTTCTTATAACGTGACAAGTATTCCATTAGGATGGGAGGTCCTAAAAATGAAGTTTATTCCCTCTACATTTATACTTTTAATTACGTGTTTAAGCCATCAATCATTTCCATGTTTTGGAAGTTCTACGGTTGTTGTGGATGACATTCTGAAATCTTTGGAAGAAAATTCTCCATCTCCTCATGTGAGACGTAAATTACGACCAAAGACGGTTAAGCAACCCATGCAAAACTCGAAAGATCCCTTATCTTCTATAATGCCTGAATTAGGCGTAAAAAAAGGAAAGACAGGAAATTTTGCAACAATAACAACGAGCAAGGTAAATATACTCCCGAGTGAAATTCTGGATGAAGATTTAAGAATTCTTTTAGAAGGAAGGAAAGTTAAACTTTTAGGACGAGAAGCACATTTGGATGAGACTTATTTAAAGTACGCAGAAGATCTCAAAAAGCGAGCTGAGATAGTTGCTAAGGTAAATGAAACGAATTTGTCTAATGGTAATCAACGTGTTGGTGGCAAACCTTCTTCTATGCGCAAAAAAATTTCAGGAAAATATGGCGTTTATGCTGTGACGCCGGATAGTTATGGAAAAAAAATCTCTCTAAATATCATGCTGAAAATATATTTTTCAAATTAATATTAAACATTGCCTTATGGTTTCCAAGTTTAGTAGTCGAATTTAAATAACTTTATGATGAAAATTTTAGAGTTATTTATTCATGGGGTTTGTTATCTTTTTGTCTTACTTAGGGCTTTTAAATAACCTGCGATCCTGACCTAAAGAAGCAGAAAAGTTTCTAGAGTTTATGTCAATGTTTTTCAAAAAAGACGTTACTAATGAAAAAAAATCTTAAAATAGGGTTTTCAAGTGTCGTAATTGGATTTCTTATTGGCTCTAAGCTTATAGCTTCAGAAAGTAGAATAGGGGATCACTTAACTTTTCTTTGAAACGCCCGAGTCCGGTTAAAAGAGTAATATCTAAAGATAAAGAAAAAGAGTTTTCTAAAGTAAGACCTGCGAGTAATTTCGTCAGTTCTAAAAAGGCAGTTGATGAAAAAATGTTATTTGAAACTTCGCCACTTTTATCACGTAAAATAGTTCCTAATTCTTTAGAACCTAAAAAAGTCACCTTCTTGGAGGATAAAAGACCTGTTCACACCCTTAGTGCGGACGGTTACCAAGGGGTATTAGGGCGCTACAACCTTATACTTTCGCAAGAAGAAGGCGGGTATAAAGTTTTAACGAAGTCAAAGTTCACATTTGCTTTTGCAACTAAGTAACCACATAAATTATAAAATATTGTTTAAAAAAATTTTGAGGTAAAAGATTGCCTTGCAAAATATAATTTACTCAAAAATCATTCATCTTTAAAAAAGAACAAGAATGTACTTTAAAAAATTAAACTTTATTGAGAGATGTAATTATAAAAGAAAATTGGAGGGGGTGATATTGGAATCTTTAAGCTCTTCCCTACTTGATATTTTTATCTAAAGTTCCTTCCCCTAACTTGCTCTAAGGACCTTTAGTGAACGCTTTGGCAGCCCCCAGCTGCCTATTTAAAGTTATAATAGCGATCTAAATTTCTAATTGCAAGTAAAAAAGTGCTTGATTTTATTGCTTTTTATCTCATTTGTTGCGATAAAAATTTTATATCGCATTTTTCGCATGATATTAACTTGTTTTTTTAGACTAACTGGTTTTTTTAACCACATACTTTAAAGTTTCTATGATCTGTTTGGAAACATTTTGAATTAAATAACGTAAAGGCGATATAAAACAAATAAATAGTTTTATTTGAATGAACAGAACAGAGATGTCCCACTTCGAAAACTTGTTCATTGCCAAAGAATGAACTTAAACCAAGTAAGCAGCTTTAGCATTGATGAAAATATCTTGTAGGAATTACAGAGAATCATAAAGAATTAAGTCATTGGCGGCCTTATATTCCTTCTGTTTTGACTCTAAAAGAAGAATGATTAAGTTTGATTTTTTTGAGCTATCCCTTCATTTCGTCAAGAGGAAAGGCCTATAACTCCGCAAATAGAGAATAAAATAATATGCCATGAGGAGGTAGAGCCACCTGCACAATAAAATTTAACTTCTTCTTTTATTTTTTAGACTTACGCTTCAATAAAAAGGTTATTTGCAAGATAGGGCGCATCCCTTTATCGAAAACTTATCTGACGAAAAATATGGACAAGAAAGGTAAATGCTTATTAAATGCTGTTGTTCATTAGCAATGAAAAACTGTGAAAACATAAAAATATGTTCGACAATTAATACGCAAGGGAATCATCATGCAAGATGAATTAGAAGTGCTTGTTCAAGGGTACGCAACTTTTAGAAATTCTTATTTCAATGGCGATAATGGATTATATGAAAAATTGGTTGTCGAGGGGCAAAAACCTAAAGTATTGATGATTGCCTGTTCAGATTCGCGCGTTGACCCTGCAATCGTGCTAGGGTGCCAGCCAGGAGATTTGTTTGTTGTCCGTAATGTCGCAAATCTTGTTCCCCCTTGTGAAAGTGATAATGGGTATCATGGCACAAGTGCGGCTCTTGAATTTGGAATTAAGTCATTAAAAACAAAGCATATCGTTATTTTTGGTCATGCGCGTTGTGGAGGAATTCAAAGCCTGTTTGAGACTTCTCAAGAAGATAAGGACAAACTAAGCTTTATTAAAAAATGGATGGAACTTGCGCAGCCCGCTTATGAGCGCGTTCAACAAGAACATGCACATTTGTCTCAAAAAGAGAAAATGACGACCTGTGAGCAATACTCATTGCTTAATTCATTAGAAAATTTAATGAGTTTTGAGTGGATTCAAGAGAGAGTAAAAGCGCAACAACTCTTTTTGCATGCGTGGTATTTTGATATGCAGACCGGTCTTATTTATGCTTATGATAAACATACGAATGACTTTAAGCCTTTGGTTAAAGAAATTACTCAAGAATTATATGAATAGCAATACCTTAAGATAAGAAGAGCTTTTTGCAAAGCTAAGAAAAAAAGGATACCACAAAGCCCCTAAGGGGCTTTGTGATGAGTTTTGGCCATAAGAGAGCTTATAATTCTATTTATTGTTATAAATTATATTTATTGCTGCTCTCTTAACTGAGTCTTGGTCTCTAAACCAATAAGGTTTTTGAAGCCAATGACTCAATGACGTTCCATTAATAAAGGCTGAATATTTAATCTCAGAATAATCCTTTGGATTTACCCATTTGGTTACAACTATTCGATAACTTTTATTACTAGGTGTTTCCCATTTACCAAGAAACATTACAGAATTACCGTTCTCTGCATCCCAATCTGCAGTCAATTTCTCAGCTTTTATGGCTTCATAATCAACTTTAGAGGGCTGTAAAAAAAGTTTCTTAAATTTTTCTAATTCTTCAGGACTACTTTTAGGTGTTTGTGGCTGAACTGGCGCTAAAGGCTTGACTCTTTTTTTAGGTGCGCTGCGGGATTCAGCTGTTGGGCTAAAAAGTTTCTTAAAAGCTGTTATTTCTTCAGGAGTCGCTTTTGCGTGACTCATCGATTCTTGCGCAAGAGAAGGATTATTCTCTTTATCAAAGTCATCAAGTGTCAGATCAACACTGCTATTTGTGCTTGAGGAAAGGCTTGTATTTGAGGTAGCTGTATCGTCTGTTTTTGGCCTTTTTGAGCGGATAAAAAATTCAGCAATCGATTGTTGAGAATCCCTTTTGGCATAGAGACGTTTTTGACCAGAACCTTTTGCGTATGATTTATTTGCTTTTTTTTGATAAGGCTGCGTTTTACCTTGTTCTGGTTTTTCATTGTCAAAAAGATAAGATGCATTTACACCCTTTTGACTTACCATTATTCCTAAAAAAGTAATTATTATTAATTGCTTATTTATCCAAAAGGACATTGATGAGCTCCGTTTTAAAATTGACAAAAAGGTAGTTAGCACACGAAATTAATTTTGACAATTGATAAAATAATTTTTAATTTTAATTAAATTTTAGAAAAATTATTGGGAACAAAAAAAAGTAAATTTTATTAATCATTTAATTGATTTTTATCTAAAAAATAGGGATAAATAATTCTCATATTTTTTTATTTATGTTAGTAAGGCATTGTTCGACTTTTTTTCCTAAAAGGAGTTTATAAGTGGTCAAAAATATAAAAACGCCTGCTAAAAAAATTAAGAGTGCAGATGACAGCATGCAGTGGACTTGCTATAAGGCAGTAGGAAATTATTTTTAAGTAAAGAAATTACATGTGGACAACATCTCAAATTCGTAAACAATTCCTTGATCATTTCCAGCAACATGGACATTCAGTTCTTGCCTCAAGTTCCTTAGTTCCTAAGAATGATCCAACGTTGCTTTTTACAACAGCGGGGATGGTGCAATTTAAGAATGTTTTTACAGGGGCGGAAAAAAGGTCTTACAGCCGTGCAGCGACTTCTCAAAAATGTGTCCGTGCAGGTGGGAAGCATAATGACCTTGAGAATGTTGGATATACTTCTCGCCATCATACTTTCTTTGAAATGTTGGGTAATTTTTCTTTTGGCGACTATTTTAAAGAAGTTGCAATCGATCTGGCGTGGAGCCTTATTACGAAAGAGTTTGGAATTGATAAAAACCGTCTTTTGGTGACGGTTTATGCCGATGATGAAGAAGCTGCAGGATATTGGCGAAAGATCGCAGGACTTTCAGATGATCGAATTATACGGATCTCAAGTTCTGATAATTTTTGGTCGATGGGAGATACAGGTCCGTGTGGGCCATGTTCAGAAATCTTTTATGATCATGGCGCGCATTTAGCAGGTGGACCTCCAGGCAGTCCTGATGAAGATGGTGAGCGATTCGTTGAGATTTGGAATCTTGTTTTCATGCAATATGAGCAGCTCTCAGCTCAAGAGCGGGTTACCCTTCCAAAACCTTCTATTGATACAGGAATGGGGCTTGAGCGTATTGCAGCGGTGCTACAAGGCGTGCACGATAACTATGATATTGATTTATTTAAAGCGCTTATCCAGGCTTCCGTTGATCACACTGGGGTTAAAGCCGAGGGCTCCCACAAAGCGTCTCATCGTGTTATTGCAGATCATCTAAGGTCAACGAGCTTTCTAATCGCTGAGGGAATTACTCCTTCGAATGAAGGACGAGGATATGTGCTGCGGCGGATTATGCGCCGTGCGATGCGTCATGCTTATCTCTTGGGATGCAAAGAACCTTTAATGTATCAATTAGTTCCTACGTTGATTGCAGAGATGGGAGAAGCTTATCCAGAGCTTACGCAGGCACAAACTTTAATTCGGGATACTTTGAGATTGGAGGAAGAACGCTTCCGCCAAACATTGGGGCGTGGACTCAAGTTGTTGGAAGAAGAAACAGCTTCCTTGGCGCCAAAAAAACCGCTTTCAGGAGAGGTGGCTTTTAAGCTTTACGACACGTACGGGTTTCCGCTCGATTTAACCCAAGATATTCTGCGTGCTGAAGGACGTCAGGTCGAACTCCAAGGTTTTGATGCTGCCATGGAAAAGCAAAAAGCAGCGGCACGTGCATCTTGGGTTGGCTCAGGTGAGCAACAAGATGAAACGGTTTGGTTTCAAGTTCTTGATCGCGTTGGGGCGAGCGAATTTTTGGGCTATGATACGACCGAAGCACAAGGTCTCGTGCAAGCTCTTGTCACAAATGGCCGAGAGATTAATGAAGGCGTCGAAGGGCAAGAAGTCTTGCTTGTGCTTAACCAAACACCTTTCTACGGAGAGTCTGGCGGGCAAATGGGGGATACTGGCGTTATGACCTCTGACGAAGGGATTATAATTGAGATCCAAAATACCACCAAGAAATTAGGCGATCTCTTTGTCCATCAAGGTCACATTAAAAAGGGAAATGTTCAACGGGGTCAGGCACTTACTCTTAAAGTCGATACGGTTCGTCGCAACTTGCTAAGGGCAAATCACTCGGTAACCCATTTGCTTCATGCTGTCTTACGTCAGCATCTGGGGGAGCAGGTGACACAAAAAGGATCATTGGTTGCTCCTGAACGCCTGCGGTTTGATTTTAGCTTTCCAACAGGTCTTTCTCGCGAGCAACTGACCTTTATTGAAAAGGAAGTTAATACCCTGATCCGTCAGAATCATGAGGCTGTAACGAAGGTAATGGCGCCAGAAGATGCCATAAAAGCAGGTGCAATGGCGCTGTTTGGTGAAAAATATGGTGAGGAAGTCCGCGTGGTCTCGATGGGACCACAGCGTGAACAAGATATGCCTTACTCAGTCGAGTTATGTGGCGGCACGCACGTTCATCGAACAGGCGATATTGGTTATTTCAAAATTATTAGTGAGGCCGGAATTGCTGCAGGTATCAGACGTATTGAAGCTTTGACGGGGGCTGCGGCAGAAGCTTATCTTGCAGGCTATGAGCAGACCGTACTAGACGCAGCAACTGTTCTTAAAAGTCGCCCTGATGATGTCTTAAATCGAATTACAGCCTTGCAAGAAGAAAAGCGAAAGCTGGAGCGTGAGGTTAAGGAATTACAACGAAAATTGGTGAGTGGAGAATCAGCCAATGAAGCCATTCAAACGATAGCTGGCGTTAAGTTTTTAAGCCGAGCCCTTGAGAATGTCAGTGCCAATGATTTAAAGCCTTTGGTTGATCAATTAAAAGCCCAACTTGGCTCAGGTATTGTTGTTGTCGGCTCGAATCAAGAAGGTAAGGGATCTGTCGTCGTTGGAGTAACTTCAGATCTTACATCAAAATATAATGCCGTTGATTTGGTTCGCCTTGCTTCTGAAGCGTTAGGCGGCAAGGGCGGCGGTGGAAGGCCAGATCTTGCCCAAGCTGGCGGCCCGAATGGAACGTTGCTGGAATCAGCCTTTATGGCGGTGCAACAGGCTTTATAAAATCAGCATTTTAAGAGTATAGATACTTTCTCTACACTTTCTTTCGTGCCTAAATTTACTATTTTAAATCATGTTTTATATATTGCTGAATAAAGTGATACAAAGCCATTCAAATAATTTCTCAACTCATTAAAATTTAAGAAGCTTAAGTTTTCTTAAGCTTCTTAAAAGAGAGTGTAAAAAAGGATCAATTATTCGATTCAAAATTTTGGAACGAATTTTGAGGATGTTCTTCAATATCCATATTGTTATCCACTATTCCAGACTCCCTGGCTTCACTATTTGAGAACTTTCTTGAAGCATCATTTTCACTCCGCTTATTCAAAGGATGGTTTTTATAATCCCCTAAGAAGCCAAGAGGCAAGTTCTCATGTTCAAAAGTCGGGAAATGAGGGATATATGCCTGAAACAAAGATTTGTCTCGACTTTGTCTGGAGGCAGAAGCTTCTCCTGTTATGAGGGTGCCGTCAGCACTTATAGATTTAACATGAAGGCTGTTCTGTTTCATAGGAAGATTAGATTCTAATATACTTGAGAGGTAAATCATTCCTGTGTTTTGTGTGCATATATAAGTTTGAGGTTTGCTCGAACCTATCTCCCCTATAATGATATCCCCTTTGGCATTGAGGTGTTTAATTTGATTTGGATATTTTGAGGGGTTGTTAAATAAGTATTGAACTTTGAAAGAGTTGGCTTCTTGTTTCCAAACAACACTTTTGAGAACACAACCTGAACCTGCTACAGCTTGATAAGTACTACCACCGATTAAAGTACCATCGAAATTTACTAAAACTGCTTCTGCTTCAATATCACTCGGAAGGTCATATATAGCAACTAGAGGAAGAATTTCCTCTTTTCTAAAAAAAGTATTGTCATCAAGTTTCAATAAAAAAGGTCGATAGTTTCCTATCCCAATCCTTTTATATCCTACAACTGTACAACCGTCGGCACTCATGGTAGTAATTCTAAACGTTGTCTCTTCATTATCAAATTTAAAAGGAATCGGTTGAGCACTTAAAGGTTTAAAATTATCGTCTAAATGCCAAAGTGTAAAATTTACGCGACAATCATCATCTTCATAGTTTATTTCATTTCCCTCAGCGTCAGGTTCTAAACTATACGTAATGATACGATTAAGGTTAGCGTCCCAAGCAATCGGGTAATGACCATGGCCTTCATTGAATGGTTCTAATAGATGGATTTTGTGATCTTTACCCCAATAAACATATTTAGAAGGTAAATTGTAACCCGAAACTTCTGCTATAATTTTAGTTCCATCATCGCTGATTTTAAGAGGATTAATATCATAATTTGGCTCATGCCATGACTCAAGAACTTGAAGCTGATTGCCAGGTGTCCATAGATAGGCTTGACGCGTGTTTTTTTTATGATTTTGAAAGTAGCCAACGACTTTTGTCCCATCAGACGTCATTGAAGTACTTGTAAGCTCTAAATATTCGTTTTCCTGGGGCATTATAACTTGTGGTTTTAAAAGGAACTGCAACGCCCTTTTACTATCCTGGTTAAATTTTGGGTTGTGCTTAAGAGACCAAGCGTAACCTGGCAGACGTTGTGCAAAGTTCTTCCAACAAGATTCAGTCGTCATGAATGATCTTAGTTTTTTATTTGTAGATCCTAGCAAGACAGCATTTCCAATAGGTAGTCTCTCGACGATACAAGTGAGCATATCATCGGGAAGTTCTGAGAGGTGATCTTGCGGCAAGAGATTTTGCTCTTCAACGTGCATGGGGTCATGATGAAGGGCGTGGATTTGTGCGCCAGTCTCAACACAAGCTTCTTGATTTTGCTGTTCTTGGGTATTTCCCCCAGTCTCAATACGTCTTCTTTTAGCAACAGATGCCCCTGGATCAATACTATAAGTTGCCATTGTAGGAAGCGCTGTTGATAGAAATATGGTCGCCAACACAAAAGATTTAAGTGTCATTTTAGTCATCATGTTTTCTTCCAATAAATTATGTATCTATAATATGGATATAAGTTGAAAGTCACCCCTTTCAAGAGAGCATTCATAAAAAATTTATTTTTTTACGTTTTAAAGGTAAAAAATGACAACAAAAGTGCAGATTTAAGTTATTGAATTAAATGGAAAAATATCTTCAATTTTGTGCCGAATTTTCTTGATATTTGTAGCGTGATATGGTAGCCTTGTAAGTAGATGGTCAGAGATGAAATTTACTTCCTTGTGAGCCTTTAAAAAAGCCCACAATCCTCTTCAAAAAATTCTCTAAAATCCGTCGAAAAAAACCATTGAGCCTAAAAACTCATGAAAAGTTTACTTAACGCTCTTTTTGAGCGAATGCCCTCTCTTTGCCTCGTGAAAGGAGGCTAAAAAGAGGGGGGGAAGGTGATGATCACTGTGCGTGAAAGGCATAGTAGAGTAAAGGTTTAAGAAACTTGAGCAACCTCAGTGTGCAAGGTTGTGATGGTGGTTGGTGATGTTAAGAAATGTATGCTTTCTGAATCGTTATCCTCGGACTTGTCCCGAGGATCTCAGGCACCCAGGAGATGTAACTAGGTGCCAGAGGGTCTAAGACGTGTGTGAGAGACATACTGAGGAAATGGTGAGAAGACCTTAAGGAATCAGACAAAGAGAACGAAGAAGAGGAACTGCGTCTTGGAACTTAAGGAAAAAAAGAGAAAGCTTGCGTCCGGAATGAAGAAGAGGACCGCCAGCTTTCAAAAAGTTAAACCGCAATAAAAAAGGAATAAAAATGTCATAGGTAAAAATAATAAAAATAAGAGGGATATGGCTTATGGATCCATCCCTCAATAAACAAAAAATAAGAAAGTTAAAAGAAGCTTATTAATCCGTAAAGAAGTGCAGAAAAGCACATAAAAAAACAAAAAAAAATTAAACAGGGAGTATAAAAAATGAATACAGTAAATGAAGCAATTGATACATTAACACACGCCTTTGGCGAATTTAAAGCAAGTCAAGAAGACCGACTACGTCATCTTGAACTCGCTTACAAACGACCGGCATTTGAGACGAGTAGTTCACTTTCTTATGGAGAAATGGACCAAAAGAAAGCACTACTTACCTATGTTCGTCAAGGAGAGTCAAAACATCTTGAAGGCAGTGAAACGAAAAGCTTAACAGCGGGGGGCGAAGCCGATGGTGGCTATTTAATTCCGCAAGTCGTCTCAGATCGTATCGGACGTGAGCTGCAAGAGCTCTCACCGATCCGAGCTATCTCAAATGTTATGACGATTTCTGCAAGTGCCGTTGAGCTCTTGTTGGATAAAGAAGGAGCAGAAGTGGGTTGGGTGACCGAGACGGCTGAACGCAAAGAAACGAAGACGCCAAATTTAATGAAACTGCGCATCCCCGTGCATGAGCTTTACGCAAAACCACGCGCCACACAAAAGCTCTTAGACGATGCACGTGTTGATGTGGAGTCGTGGTTGGCAGGACGACTTGCAACGAAGCTTGCTCAAGTCGAAAATCATGCGTTTATCCATGGAGATGGCGACAATAAACCCAAAGGTTTTCTTGCTTATGAGACGACAGATCGCACGCATTGGGAATGGGGGAAGATTGAGCATATTAAGACTGGCAAGGACGGTGCTTTCTCAGATGAAAATGCCGCTGATATTTTGATTGATACGATGAATGCTTTAAAGCCCGAATATCAAAAAGGCGCCGTATGGGTAATGTCTCGTTCAGCTCATGCGATGGTGCGCAAACTTAAAGATCAAAATCACCAATATTTATGGCAACCAGGCTTAGCCGATGAAGTGAGTCCGACGTTATTGGGTTATCCTGTTGTGTTAGCTGAAGATATGCCCGCTTTGGTTGCAGGAACAGCTTCTAAGTCGATTGTTTTTGGCAACTTTAAAGAAGGTTATCAAATCGTCGATCGCGCGGGTATGCGTATCATGCGGGATCCATTCAGCTCAAAACCCTATGTCGAGTTTTACACGACCAAGCGTGTGGGCGGAGATGTCATCAACTTTGAAGCTCTTAAAGTGATTTCATTTGCGGCTTAACAAGGAATAAGAGGGTGCTTCCTTGGAATTTCATAAAAAAATGAGTTTTAAGGAAGACATTCCTCCTCTCCGTAATAATTTTTTAATAGTCTTATCGTTAAGATAACCTTTAAAGGAAAAAAAGAAAAATGAGTTTAACGTTATTACAACCACCTTTAAAAGAGCCTGTGACGCTTGCAGATGCAAAAGCTTTTTTAAGAATTGAAGGGTCTGCAGAAGATGAGCTTTTAAAGCATCTTATCAAAACAGCGCGGTTTGCTGTTGAGGCTTTTACAGCGCGCGCCCTCATCTATCAAACATGGCGTTTCACTGTGAATGCTGGCTTTTGTATTGCAAAAAGTGTTGATGGTTTTTTAACTGGCAATCATCGTCACCATGAGCAAGGGATCGAGCTTCCGCGTTCGCCGTTTGTTGAGCTTTTAAGTTGTCCAAAATTAATTGATTCATACCGTCAATTCGAATTGAAAGATTATCGACTGGATACAACCGGTCGTGTTGCAAAACTGTTCTTTGGAAAAGAGCTAAACCTGGAAGCTAGCAAAGAAAGTATGATTCAAGTTGATTTTAAGGCGGGCTATGGTCTCAATCATAATGATATTCCTGAATCCCTTCAGCATGGCATTTTGATGATGGTGGCGGATCTTTTTGAGAATCGGGTTACACGTTCAGATAATCAAGGACTTCCTCCAGCTTTAAGCAAGGTGGCCATTCAATTGGTCCAACCGTTTCGTGTTCAACGCTTAGGATAATTTTCGGCAAAGGAACTAATGATGAAAGCATTGCTAAATAGCTTGCAAGAGCGTGTTCTTGTGCAGAAAAATCGCCTTTTGTCGGATCATGAAGGCGGCTTTACAGAAGAGTGGGAGGATGTAGGATATCTTTGGGTGGCACGTGAAGCGCTTTATCCTGGAAGGCGACGGGTCGGGCATATAACGCAGGGACATCGCTTAGGTGCAAAATATGTTGATGAGCTAATTTACATCTTTTTAGCGCGTCGTGATATTGCAATTAAGGCAGGTATGCGCCTTAAAGGGGAACGGGCGTCTTATACAGTTCTTGAAGATGCCGATGCGCAAATTAATCAAGGATGGCAACAGTTCTGTGGTGTGGGGCTAAAAAGTCACGAAAGAGGAGAAGAATGACAAAAGTTTCCGTCTTTCCCGCTATTAAAAATCTTTTAAAAGAAAATGTAACTTTGTATGGCTTTGTGCCACCAGATGCGAGGCCACCCTATGTTGTCTATGAAGAGAGAGGCCAAACATGGGGCTTTCCGGACGTAACCCGAGGGACTGTAAGTTTCGGTTTAAAGATCTTGAGTACCTATAAAGGTGCACAAGAAATCAACCAGATGATTGCGCTATTGAAGGGAAAACTGGAAGGCTGCGAAGTTACGCTTGAACCTAGGCTAAAAGGGTTGTTTCGATTTATTCATCAGGACACTGAGTTTAAGAATGACGCCATCACGCGGGAGGCTGTTCTGGAGTTTCAGCTGATGGTGAGGAAATAGGAGGTAAGAAAAAGAAATGGAAAAAGTGCAACTAAGAATTTTACATCTCTTGATAGATGTCTTTACGATGCTTAATAGCAACGATAATAACTTTTTTAAGTGTCGCCTCAATTCTATAAACGATCCGATAATCGCTAACACGTAATCTTCTATGACCTTTCAGGCTATACCGTAGAGGTTTGCCAAATCCAATAGGGTCGACAATAAGGCGCTCTTCAATAGCTTTTTTTATCATGAGCTTTGCTGTAGATGGAAGGGAAGGTATATCGCTCTCTACAACATCCTGAAGATATTCTATATGATATCCTCTATTTCCAAGCATCATTATGTTTTATTGTTTTTTTTCCCTTGCTATCTCTGTTTTCTGCAATTGCAGATAGAATTATATCTTCACGTCGTTCGATGGCTTCAAGAATAAGCTCTTTTGCTAGGCTTGAAGTAGATTTGTGTTCTTTTTGACTTAAGGAGGCAAGTATAGCCGCCGTTGCAGGCTCAAGAGTAATATTAATTCTTGGATTTTTGGTTGGCATTATCAGATATCCTTTTAATAAATGAAGTGTAACACTTATACATCATAAATGGAAGAGAAGAGTATAAAAATCTCTTAATAAGATGATTGTACTAGTGAAGGAAGAACTTAAAGGAAGAAATATTATTCTTGTTATTTTATAGTTATGTGTATACAATGTATATTGTAAAAATAATTGGAAGAGATGACCATGCAAACGCACATTCAAAAATGGGGAAATAGCCTTGGTATTAGAATTCCAATGAAGCTTTCTCAACACTTAAATCTTAAGCCAGGCAGTATTGTAGATGTAATGCTTGAAGACGATCATCTTGTGATTCAACCAAAAAGGTATCAATTAGAAGAAATGTTAGCTGAAGTTACACCCGAAAATTGCCACCATGAAGTTTTTACTGATTCAATAAAAGTTAAAGAGGAATGGTAAAATATGCTCCACAAAGAGGGGATATTGTTTGGCTAGAATTTGATCCTCAAAAAGAGAAAGAAATTCAAAAGACAAGACCAGCTCTCGTGCTTTCACCTTTAAAATATAATGAAAAAATAGGATTAGCTTTATTTGCGTCTATTACAAGTCAAGTAAAAGGATATCCTTTTGAATCTGCATTAGATACTGCTGAAATTCAGGGGGCAGTTCTATGTGATCAAATAAGATCTCTCGATTGGAGGGCAAGGAAAGCAACCTATATTACACGTGTCGATGAGAAACAGGTTGCAAATATTCTCCAAAAATTAATGGTATTATTGGATTAATTCGTCAGAAATATGATATTGATAGCCATGTTTTATAACATTTAGCAAAAGGTTAAGCGATTGCCTAGCCCTTTTCATGTTTGTCTGAAAGAAATGCCTTATGCACTTTCAACAGGAAAAATACGAGAGGTGCGAAGTTGATGTTCGAGAAGACGCATGAGGATAGGGTTGTCAGGTAAATCCACTTTAAATTTTGAGTCATAGGCGAATTGTATTCCTTCAACATATTCTTGTAAAGTTTGAGACGTTCCCTGAAAGTTTTGAAAACGCATTCCGACCAAATTTCTTAATCTGTTTTGAATGCGTAAGTCTATCTCTTGATTGATATGAGAAAAGGATAAACCTAAAACTTTAAGATTTGGGACAAGTTCAAAAATATCCATCAGTTTTTGGGAATAAGTCGGCGTTTCTTCTTGGGGTAGGCTAAACAGGTCAAGCTCTTCTAAATTTGCAAGAAAGGGTGGGATTTTTGAAAGTTCATTAAGATGTAAGGAAGTCAAGTTCCCTTTTAAAGAAACTCTTTTTAAGTGTAAAATCCGTGGAAGTATATACTTTAAAACACCTGCTTCAAATTGATTAAACTCCAAGGTAAGACCTGTTAGATAAATGAGTCTTAAGACTTGAGGTTCAATTTTTTTATAAGACTCACGGGTTAAGGTTTGTCCTTTGAGAGTTAAATCTTCAACAAAAAAAGGATTAGCATCTTTTAACGTTTCCGCTTTTGGTAACGTTTGCTCAATAAGAGTAAGTTCGCCGGGTAAACTTGTATTAGGAGCTATAAAAGTTTCCTTTTCATGGTTATCGTCAAATGCATAAGAAATCATGGATGAAGTATTGCTTAATAAAGCATTGAGATAAGAATATACAAGCATATCTAAATGATGGTCAGCTATGTATTTGTCAACTTTTTGATGTTCAGCTATGAGTTCTTCTTGTTGATCTTCTAAAGATTTGGTACTTTTTACATATTCAATATGGGTAGTATCAAAATCAAAACGACTTTTTCGGCTCCATTTAAATAACGACCAAGATGAAGAATTGCTTTCTTCATGCCATTTCTTGATAGCTTTTTTTAAGGCAACTTCTGTTGCTAATGTTCGCACTTCAGCTTTAAGGCTAAGTTGAGTAGGTTGAACCTTATCTTGATGATTTCTTTTAAAAGTTAACGAAGCACCTTTATCTTCTTCTTCATGAGAGGCGGAAGATATATGGGTTAAGAAAGTATTTATTAGAAGAATAATAAAACAAAATTTAATTCTTATTAATATATTTTTCATAATATACGTCAATTTTTATTTTCGTAATTTTCATATTATTATTTATATACTAAATAATAGTTAAATAATTTACTTATTATTATTTATAATGGGATCTTTTATTTAACAGGAGCTGAAAGAAGGGGATAAGTTTCTACTTAACCCCTTTGTATTCTAAGCACTTGCGATAGGGACACTTTTAACAGGATAAAGAGCCTTCTCAATAAATCTCATAAGTTCGGGATTGTCACTTAAGTTAATTTCGAGTTGTTTTGTTGTGGGATAAGCTCCTCTGAGTAGTGCAAGAGAAGATTTTAATTTTTCACGATCAACGGCTATTTTTAGGAGTCGTATTTCTTGTAATTTTCTTAAATTATTACCGATTTGTATGTAAAGGCCTATGTTATCAAGAGGGAGATTTGTACTTGAAGCTAAGCCAAGAACTTTTAAGTCGGGCGTTAATTTAAAAAGTTGAATAAGCACGTTCATATAAGGAGTATCATTTTCTTCCCGCGTGCTAAAGAGTTGAAGTTCGTCTAAATTCGCAAGAATCTTCTGCATTTTAGATAGTTCCTGTAAATGATAAGTCCCAAAGTTGCCCTTTAAAGTTAATGCTGTTAAAGCCTGAACTTTTGGAAGCACATATGTTAGAAGTCCAACCTCAAAATGATCAAACTCTAAAGAAAGTGAAGTTAAATAGAGCATCCGAGAAATTGGTGCTTCAACTAATTTATAAGAAGGACGCGTTAAAGCTCTCCCTTTAAGTCCAAGATTCTCAACAAAAAGAGGATGAGCGCGTTTAAGTATACTTATGCCTGCTTCATCCTCAATTTCTGTAGAAATTGAGGATATGATTGATCTTAAAGCCCCCTGTACTTCTCCATCAGCAAGAATATACAAGCCATTGGGGCTTAAATAACTATCAAGCTCTGAATTGAGAGACGAAAGTTCCTTAAATGCTGTTTCTAATGTCTTTCCATCTTTATCAGTTCGTTTGTATTCAACAGTCGAGCTATCAAACATCTCGAAAGTATTGGAGCTAGATAGCCAGGAAAGATACGACCAATAAGAGGGAGGAGCATTTTTTTTCTCGTTCCATTTTTGTATAGCGCTTTTTATCGCTGTTTTTACTTCCAAATCTCTTATAGCAATTTCAAGTTGGCGGGGGGAAAGGTCGATTTTCTCTTTTATATGGGGGATTATTTCCCAAGAATCTTCTAAATCTTCTGTATCTTGAGACGAAGAATAAGTATTTTCTAAGAAGAAAGTGTTTATCAAAATAATAATCAAGGAAAAATTTATTTTTAATATTCTATTTTTCATAATATACCTCATTATTTATTTACATAATTGTTATACTATTATTTATATACTAAGAAATTATTAAATATTTTGTTTATTTTTTTGCTGTTAAAATTAATACTTATTTTTACTTGTAGAATTATTTGTTGCTTGTGGTAATAACTTTGTAAGGGAAAGAAAAATAAAAGAAGGAATAATGAGTCAAATTCGTCAAGATCTAACTTACGCCTACCAAATTCTTGCTTATTTAGGGCTTGATGATCATACTTATGCGCATTTATCTATGCGTGCGGAAGATCAACTATCCTATTATGTTTATCCTTTTGGCCTTTGTTTTGAAGAAGTAACGCCTCAAAGTTTGTTACGCGTAGATTTTGAAGGAAAAATTTTAGAAGGTGCGGAATATCAATACAATAAGACAGGGTATGTGATCCACGGATCTATTTATCAAAAACGTGCAGAAATAAATGCAATTTTCCATCTTCATACGCCAGAAATTGTGGCTGTCTCAGCGCTTAAGCAAGGACTACAACCATTCAATCAATGGGCTTTGCATTTCTACAACCAAGTAGCCTACCATTCCTATGATTCTTTAGCTCTTGATAAAGATCAAGGTGAAGTTTTGGTAAATGATCTTCGAGGTAAGCTTGTGATGTTGATGCGTAATCATGGTTCATTAACATGTGGGAAGACTATTCAAGAAGCAATGTTTTATACCTATCATCTTCAGCAAGCATGCAAAACACAATGTTTGACTTTAGCTATGGGGCAAGAGCTTACTATACCGAGTGTATCAATTTGTGAGAAAGCAGTTAAAGATCTTTTATCTTTTGAGGAAAATCTTGGTGCACGGGATTGGCAAGCGTGGGTTCGACGAATTCAAAGCAAGCAGCCTTAAAGTAGAATTGAAAAAAGAGAAAGCTTATTTTTTTGGAAGTGTAAACCAAAAAGTTGAGCCGTTGTTTAAGCTTGATTTTACCCCCATTTCACCACCATGATCTTCAATTACTTTTTTACTAGAAGCAAGGCCAATCCCTGATCCCGGGTACTTAGATTTGCTATGCAACCTTACAAAGATGTTAAAAATAGTTGCATGATACTTTTTATCAATACCAATTCCATTATCGGTTACACTAAGATGCCAGAAATCCTCTTGTTCTTCCGCAATAATCTTGATTGTCGGTCTTTCATTCGTATTAAATTTTAGAGCATTGCTAATGAGATTGTGCATAACCTGCGTGAGAAGTGTCATATCTCCATAAACTTCAGGTAAATTTTCCCATTCAAGAATGGCATTTTTTTCTTTAATTTTTTTTGCGAAAGTAATTTGTGCATTCTTAATTATTTTTTCAAGATTAATTAATGCCTTATTTGGTTTGTAAAGGCCCATTTGTGAGTAGTTTAAGATACCTTGAACAAGAGCGCGCATATATGTTGCGCCATCTCTAATAATATTAAGGTAGTTATGAATGTCTTGGAGATCGTCAGTTTGAACTTTCTCTTCAACTAAATGAATGTAGTTTGTAATAGTCCGTAGAGGTTCAGTTAAATCATGAGCGCACATGTGCGCAAACTGTTTAAGTTCAGTATTAGATTTTCGTAATTTTGTTAACATTTTCTCCATTTTTTTTTCAACAATTTTACGTTCAGTTATATGTTCAGCATAAATAATAATGCCTCCGATAACAGTTGAAGTTTTATACCAAGGTAAAACTTCCCATCTTAAATATTCAGTACTTCCATCAGAGCGTATAAAAACATCTTCCTCACATTTTATATGTTCGCCCTTTAAACACCGTCGGTGAGTTTCTTTCCATCGTTCCGGAATATCAGGAACAACGTCATAGTGGAACTTTCCAACTAAATCCGTTTTTTCCAGATTTGTTTCCGTGAACCACTGATTACTTGTTATTATATAACGAAGTTGATCATCAAGCATAGCAACGGCAGTTGGCATTGTTTGAACAAAAACTTTTAAGATATCTTGATTTTCTTTTGGAATTACAATGTCTTTTGATGGATTTTGCAAGAAAAAATCCCTAAGTTTAAATTAATAAGAATTTTCAAAAGCTTCGCACATTTTATTATGAGTTACGCTAGAAGCTATATAGTGGAAATATTATACCATTAAAAGTTTAAAAATGAGATGTTTTTCTTATATAAGCATAAAAGCTTTTAGAAAGTTTATGTAGAGCATTATAAATATTAGGAGATAAAAATAGAAAGGGTTTACAGGAATCAGTGTAAACCCTTTTGTAAATTTAGCGTCGTATTTTTATATTATTTTCAATTTTTCTAACGCCTGATGTATTTCGGGCGATTCTTTCGGCTGTACGTACTTGGTCATAAGTGCTAACAAATCCACTTAATTGGACAGTGTTTTTAAAAGTATCAACATGGATTTCTGTCGCTTTTAAGGTGGGTTCTGCAATAAGTGATGATTTAATGCTAGCAGTTATTCCTGCGTCATCCAAGTACTGTCCTGTTGTTTCCCGATCTTGTACAACAGCACAAGCAGTTAATAAAGTTGTTAAAAAAGCGGCTGTAAGTAGTCTACGGTTTTTCATATCTTGTTCCTTTCTTTTAAGCGGTCAAATAATATTATTTACTAGAGGATTAAACTCCTCTCTTCACCACTCAACAGTAACGTAAAAGATTGCTTCATGACCATGCGAATAATTAGATAAATCTCAACTACAAATTACTCTCAGTAAAGGAGCATAATTTGAAAGAATAACGATAGAATATAATTCGAAAACTTAAAAATAGGTGTTTTAGATGGTGATTCAAAGACACACTGACTTAAGTAAAATGGTTATGCTTAATAAAGATGCAAGCCAAGAGAACATCATCGATCAATATAAGATCGTTATTGAATCCATTAATAAGAATAATGAATTGCGAGAGTCATCCAATAATTTTTGGGTGACGGTTAATTCTTTAGGGATTTCTGCAATTGCTTATATTCGAGATAATCAAAGTTTTGGAGGTAATCAAAAACCTCTCATCATGTGGGTCTTGCTTTCAATTGGATTAATATTATGCTTTTCATGGTTAAGCTATTTAAGAACAATTAAGCAGAGTATCGATCATATGTATTCTTTACTTGTTATGATGGAAAAATATTTACCTATTCCAATATTTCATATTTTTCTTCAGGAATGTGGTCAGAAAGCAAATAAATACTCTTTGACTATACGCGAAATGTTTGTACCGATTTCATTTTTGTTAGGATACATTTTTTTTAGCATCCTATTAATATTTTTTGATGGTGAATTTTCGAACCCTCAAAAATAATTTTACAATTGAGATTTTAAATCATTTAGCTCTTCACATTGACTAACAAAAGAGGGAAATTACCATGCTTGTATCAAAGAAATTAATTTTAATTGCGGACAGCAAAGTGGCTAAATTTTATTCTGCTAAAGGGGATAAAGTCCAAAGTCTTTTAAAGGGAATTAAATCAAGTACATGGTGGAAATTATTTACCCGAAAGAGACACAATAATTTTTTCCAACGAATGAACGTGACAAGTCATTTTTTAGATCCACGACATGATGCAAAGGAAAATGAACGAAAAAGTTTTTCAATTGAAATCAAACATACTCTTTGTAAGATTCTTGAATCTTACCCTGCGGAAGGGATTATAATATTTGCTGATGCAAAGATGCTTGGAGAACTCAGGAAAACTTTAGATAGCGCTCTTAATGGTATGGTTTGTAAGGAAGTTATAAAAGACCTTACACACTGTACACTTCAAGAAATAGAAGGTCATTTGAAACTTATTTAAAAACAAGCTTTTCTTATTAAGGAGCATGCGTCTTATTTGTTCGACGGATATCCTGAACAAGCTTTGAAAGCTCTCTAGTTATTTGATAAAAAACTTTTGTGGCAAACGGGCGAAGCACCGCCCAATCTTGTTCACTTGATAATTTAAGTTTTTTATAAATGTCGAAAGCTTCTTGAAGATTAGATTTTACAGAGTTCAATTTTTTTAAAGAAGAATTTTTACGTGCAGACTCTTGTTCTATAACTCTAGAAATATAAGAGACTCTTGTGTCAAAAATTTGAAAATCATTTTCTAACTTTTTTATAAATTTTTTCTTTTCCATCATGTTTTTCTCCCCCTTTAAATCATGAATCTTTAGCTAATATTTATCTTTTACTAAAAAATAGGAGGTTGAAAGTTTAAAAAATAAATAATTTTCTTTCCTAATATTTTTCTTTTTATTTTCAAATAAAAAGGATACAAGTAAATATAAATGAAAATATTTAGGTTTTCTAATAATGCAGTTAAATAAAAAATTAAATCAAATTGATAAAAATGTTTTTGAAGAAAATCTTGAACCACGCGACTTGAAAGGTTCGAATCAAGATAAATTATTAAAATATTATGAAAAATATATGATCTTAATTGGAATCGGAGGGCAATCTCTCTTTTATCTCCAAGCTTTTAAAATCTTTATGACTGGAAGCGCTAGAGATGTTTCATTAAGTGGCTTTATTATTGCTTCAATTTCCCTAGTAAGCTGGCTCATTTATGGCATCATTATCAAGAATACTGTGCTTGTAACCGTAAATGCTATTGCGGTGGTGGGAGCAGCATTGACACTCTTTGCTATTTTTTGGGTGTCCTAATCATCTTACAAATTTCAAGTCATCAAGTGGGCAAATGAATGAATAACGCTACAGAAGAAAAGAACTTAATAGTAGATCTGTTTAATGAGTTCTTTCCAAGTGAAGAAAAATCTATAGAAAAAAATGGAATGGGGCTGATTTACCTAATCCAACCTTTGGTTCTTGCAGTTGCTTTGATGGTTAGAAATAAGGAAAAGATTGTTTTTAAAGAGAATCAATATGAGCAAGCCTATTCTATTAGCAAACAAGTTCTAAAATTTTTTGTTACAGAAGCACCCGTTAAAATCGCAATGTTTGATAAAGATATGTCCTATATTGCGGCTAGTAAGCTTTGGCTTAAAGATCCTTTTTTTGAATTGATGGGAAGAGACCCCAACGGAAAAGTTTTTAGAGAAACGATTGCGGGTGATTCTTCTAAATGGCAAAAAATCCATCAAAATTGCTTGCAAGGTATTGCTGAAAAAAAGGAAGAGGATAATTGGACCCTATCTGAAGGCCAGCAAAAATGGTTAAGATGGGAGGCTCAACCTTGGTATATTAGCGCAGATGAAATAGGTGGATCACTTATTTTTTGTGAGGATATCACAGTACGCAAAGAAGTTCAGATAAAAGCGGATCATCTAACTAAAATAAATGAAGAATTAGAGAATTTTGCTTATATGTGTCCTCATGACTTGCAAACTCATTTAAGAACGCTCGCTAGCTTTATTACGCTAATTGAAGAACATAATCATGACAAAATGGATTCTTTAACGCAAACTTATGTATCTTATGTTAAGGTCGCATTGGACGGTATGAAATCTATTATTCAAAATTCCCTTTTGTATACTGAGCTCATGAATCATTCTTTCTTAAAAGAGCATGTAGATATGAATGATCTCCTAACAAATGCCCTCGTTTCTATAGATGCGAGTATCAAGCAGAAAAATGCCATTATAAAAACGACAAAATTACCTTCAATTTTTGCAAATAAGACTTGTATAAAACGTGTTTTAGAGAATTTAATTCTTAATTCAATTAAATTTTGTACGAGACAGCCTATTGTTGAAATACAGGGAAAAGAGGAAGGTAGGTATATAATATTTTCTATTAAAGATAACGGGATAGGGATTTCTCTAAAAGACCAAGAAAAAGTTTTCGATAAATTTAGCCGACTGCATAGCAATCAAAAATTTCCTGGAACAGGTTTAGGTCTTTCATATTGTAAAAAGATACTTGAGTACCATGAAGGTAAAATATGGATTGATTCAACTGAAAATGAAGGATCTACTTTCTATTTAAGCTTTCCTAATTTTAAGCACTATCAGGAAAAACCACAGTTTCTACCCAATAGTTAAGCGCCATTAACAGGTTCTTTTTAAACGTTTCAAATTCAAACGATTTAATAATATAACCACTTGCATAATTTTTGTAAGCATTAACCATGTCCATCTTGCTCAAACTGCTTGTTAAGACAATGACGGGGATGCCCTGAAGGTCACGATCCTGTTTTAAAGCTCTTAAAATAGACAAACCATTCACTTTAGGAAGATTAAGATCTAAAAGTATAATGTCAGGACGTGAAAATGAAGTAAGTGAAATTTTATGACGTAAAAAATCTAAGACTTCATCACCTTCATGCAAACAATAAATATCGAATTGATGTTTTGCTGATTCAAGAACTTTCCTGACCAAAAACTCATCAGCTGGATTATCTTCAATAAGAAGTAAGTTAATGTGTCCTTTAGCTTCAAGAGAGATAAGGTCATCTGTTTTTATTTCTTTATCTTGAAAAAGTTCTGGATTAAAACCATCAAAAAAACAATTGGGGGCAGTTTTAAAAATAGTGGTTAGTTTATAGAGCATACTGGCAGAAATTTTAGTAAGTCCTTGCTCATACTTATGAATTTGTTGATGAGAAACGCCAACTTTATCAGCCAAATCTGAAAGTGTCCAACCTACCTTTTCTCTAAAATCTCTTAACTTCTGTCCGACGAAAACATCGACGGGATTTATTTCGGTTTCGGTATTATGGGCTGTTTTCTTCATTTTAACCTACTTCGTTCTTTAACACCTAAGACAATAGTACTATACACTTCAAATAAGCATAATATGAGAATAATTTCAGATATTAAGTTTAAAAATGGTCATGAAATAAACTCCTTAGCAACAGTTACGTAGAGAATGGCTTTAAGTGGCCTTTATTATTACTTTTAGTCAATAATCTTGTTTTTTTATAATAGATAGTCGATTCTGAAGTATGAAGAAAAG
>MKUV01000052.1:603-7111 GCA_001898725.1 Caedibacter sp. 37-49 | reverse complement strand
ATTGATGCTTCACGTATTGAAGCTAATGCTTTAAAACTTTCAAACGTCAAGTTTAGCCCTTCAACTCTACTTGATAAGGTTGGGCAATTGCTAAATCTTGAAGCCCAGAAAAAGAGATTAAAGCTTCAATGGAAAACATCCAGCCATGTTCCTCACATTCTCTTAGGAGATGAGCAACGATTACAACAAATTCTTATTAATCTCGGAATAAATGCAATTAAGTTTACCTCTCAAGGAAAAGTAAAAATCAAATTAGAGGGCCGCATTGATCCCCACGATGCAAATTTATTTGTTTTAACTGGTAAGGTTAAGGATACAGGCATTGGTATTGATCAAAAAACTCTGCCACTTCTTTTTCAACCTTTTTCTCAAGCAGATAACCAATTCATGAGGCAATATGGCGGAGCAGGATTGGGACTATATATAACAAAGCAGCTTTGTGAGAAAATGGATGGAACCATTCAAGTTATAAGCAATATAGGATTTGGATCTTTGTTCTGTTTTACAATCCCTTTAACAGTTCCTCCTCTTTCTCCTTTAGTTATCAAAAATGATGTCCCTCAACTTAATGCATCCTTGCCTCCTCTTAAAATCCTTGTTGCTGAGGATAATACGATGAGCCAGCGTCTGATTCGCATTATGCTTGAGAAGGTGAAGTGTGAGGTGGATATTGCTTCCAATGGACAAGAAGCGCTTAACGCAGCTCTACAAAAGACCTATCAAGTTATTTTAATGGATGGAGAGATGCCTGTTATGGACGGACTTGAAGCAACCAGGCAGATTCGACTTCACTCCCACCTTCAGAATATTCCTATTATTGCGATCAGCGCTCATGTCCTGCCTGAACATCAAGAAAAGTTTATAGAAGCAGGAATGAATGGTTATATTGCAAAGCCTATAACACAAAAAAGCTTAACCCAAGAAATTCTCCGCTGCTTACACATCCAAGAAGGAGAAAATTAATCTTTTGCTATAGATAAGATATTTTTATGTTAAAGGAAGTAAGATTAGAACTTTAAAAATGCGTTAAATTTTGTCCAGATTATAGTTTTAAATCTTTAATAGGATATTTATATTTTCTTATAATCAATGAACTAAGGCCTTTAAATGATAAATATAAAATATGCTGTATACTCTACATTCATTTTACTATTTTTATCTTTTGACATAAAAGCAAGCTCTTTGTGGGAAGAACTTCCACAAGACATTATCACTTTAACTGCTTCTTTTGTTAGAATAAAAGATGGAATTAATGCTCAACTGGTTTCTAAGCGGTGGCATAAAGTATGGAATAATGATTATATTTGGTACGAATATGTGCAACGATTTCCTGGGCATGAAAGGGTTGTAAAAGAAGTTAATGAGAATGATTGTTCAATTTCTCCTTATTACAAAATGGTTTTTAAAGAACTCTTGACTCTAAAGCTTATTATCCTTGAGAAATTAAATGATGGTCCTGTCAGCTATACAAGCGACATTAGTGGAGATGGCAAGACGCTTGTTGGATACACTCTTAATGCAAATCTACAAAGCAAATTTATACCTTTTATATGGACGCAAGAGGAAGGCATTAACTTTATTAATGCTGCTCATGATAAACAAACCAGCTACACAGCGTCTATAAGTCAAGATGGAAAGATTGTTATTGGATATGAGTCAGATGGCCGTACTTCAAATTCCTATAAATGGACTCAACAAGAAGGAAAAACTCTTCTTAAAAAAATCAATATAAAAGATAAAAATTATGCCTATACGATTAGTGCCAATGGCAAAGTTATTGGCGGGTCTATTCATCTTGAAGGCTCATCAGAGATAGGTACAGCTTGTCTATGGACAGAACAAGGAGAGATAAAATTAACAAAGCTTCCGGCTAATCTTTATAAAAGTAATATTGTTGGTATAAGTGCAGATGGAAGAATTATTCTAGGAAATGCCCATGAAAAAGATAAGCCAGAATATAGTCGATCTTTTTTATGGACAGAGAATGAAGGAACCATTTTGCTTGAAGGACTTACTCAAGGATGTAGCACTTATGCTTGCGGAATAAGTAGTAATGGCCTTACTGTTGTAGGTTATGCTTATGATAATATAGCTGACGCTTACCGAGCATTTACATGGAATAAGAAGGATGGGATTAAATCTCTAGGATCTTTAAGAGATAAGCATCATAGCTATGCGACAGCCGTTAATCAGGATGGTCGTGTCATTGTTGGATATGTGAAAGACAGACACCGCGCTTCATTAAAAGAAGCTTTTATTTGGACAGAGAGTACAGAAATGCTTTCTATTGAAACAATTCTTGGTCAAAAAATACCTAAAGACACTCTCTTAACAGTTGCAACAAGCATCAGTGAGGATGGTACAATTCTCATTGGAGATGCACATAAAGGTGCAATATGGTATGCTTATATTCCAAGGTTAGATATTTTAAAACAAGAAGGTATTCCCCTTTTTAAATAAAGGCCTACTTAAAGTAATTTAGCATACATAAAAGTTTGACTTAAGCTCCATCCTTAATTTTTATATAGTCCTTGCTATAATTAAGTATTTATTGTTATATTATAAATGTGACATACAGTCTCCATCCTTAATACAGTAATATAAAATTTTTCTAAATTATTACTCATATTTTGTTATTTAAACTCATAGCCTTAAAGGAAAATAAAGTGATTGCTTTTAAGAAGAATTATTCACTCCTTTTTGTATTTTCTTTTTTTGTAGAGATTTTATTTCTTGCAAATGTCTATAGCTCTCAACCTGAAAATCAACAAGAAGCCTCTAATTTATCTAATTCATCTTTCTCACCATTGGCTCAAAAGGATAAATTTTTCCAACCTTCATATGAGCACTTTCAAAAGAAATTTAAAGACGGCTGCTTACCATTATCATCTCATGATAAAAATTTATTGCAAAGCTTACCTCTTTCTGATTGGCAGCTTTATTTCCAAGAATTTGATGAGACCTTTATAGTGATGTGCTTACTTAAAGCTCATTATGATAAGAATTGGTCTTTGCCACAAAGTATTAAAGATTCAATTACAAAGCACGCAACAAAGAAAAAACGAATTGGCGCTCAATATGCCTTAGGGCTTATGTATGATTTTGGTATAAGTGAGGCTCAAAATGATTTAGCCGCTTTCTGCTGGTATAAATATGCGGCTGATCGAGATCATACAAGCGCTGAAAATGCAATAGGTGATTTATATTTTCAAGGGCGAGGTATTGAGCAAAACAAAATACAATCCCAGTTCTGGTATACTCGAGCAGCCCGTAAAGGTTATGCTGTTTCATGCTTTAATTTAGGTCTTTTGTCTTATCATGGACAAGACGGAATCCCCAATTATGCTCATGCGTTTTATTGGTTGAAACTGGCTGCTGAGAAAGGTTTAATGAAAGCTCAGTACAATCTTGCTGTTATGTTTTATTATGGCATTGGATGTTATCCTGATGAAGAACAAATGGTCTTTTGGTATAAGCGTGCAGCAGCTCAAGGACTTTTAGAGGCACAGTTTGAGCTTGGCTACTTACGGTATGAAGGACCCTCTCATTTACAAGATAATGAAGAGGCTTTCTATTACCTTAAGCTTGCAGCAGACCAGAATCACTTAGAGGCTAATTATTATTTAGGACTCATGCATCTTCATGGAAAAGGAATACTTCAAGATGACATTCTTGCCTTAAATCGTTTTCTTAAAGCAGCTCAACAGGGACATCTACAATCACAATATCAAGTGGGTCTTATGCATGAAGAAGGAATAGGAATACTTAAAGATTATTCACAAGCATCTGCATGGTATATGTTAGCAGCTACTAAGAACCATATGGAAGCACAACATCGCCTAGGTATCCTTTATGCTGAGGGTAAAGGCGTTGTACAAAACTATAGTCAAGCCTTCTATTGGCTCATGTCTTCAGCATTACAAGACTATGCTCCTGCTTGTTACTGTTTAGGGATTATGTACCATCAGGGCTTAGGTGTTAGCACAGACTACAATCAAGCTGCATATTGGTATACTTTGGCAGCAGAAAAAGGTCATGCTGACGCTCAGTATAATTTAGCATTGGTTTATGCAGATCCAAGCAATCCGTCTCAAGATTACTTCCAAGCCTTCTATTGGCATTTAAAAGCTGCTCATCATGGCCATATAAGGTCTTGTTATAATGTTGGTATGTTCTTCCATAAAGGTTTACAAATCTCTAAAGATGAAACAGCTGCAGTTTATTGGTACACTTTAGCGGCAGAGAAAGGATATAGCAGAGCACAGCGTAATCTAGCGCTTATCTACCTTAGTGAAGCCGGAAAGCATCTTAATTATGACCAAGGAATAAGATGGCTTCTTACAGCAGCTAAGAATGGCTATGGCCCTGCTCAAGAAATGTTAAAAAGCTTATTGCATCCAAAAGTGAAGAGACAGACCATTAAACAAGAAAATGACCCTCTATCCTCTTATGCTCACTTTGGAGACTTTCACAAATCATGTGAACTTTTAAAGCAAACTGTTGAAAGAATCTATCTTAAGCATAAAGAAGAAATGCAAGCTAACGAGCTTGATAAAGCATTCTTTATTCCATTTCTTCATCATCATTATTGTAATCTTGTTAATTTAGAGGAGAAAGCTTTATCAATCATAAACCTTCTCACAGCAAAAGCTTACTTTATTGATAATGTTGATTTAGAAGAGCGCTTCTATTCAACAAATTTCCAAAGAGGGGAGCATTATTATGAGAGCTACAGCTTCCAAGGTAACAATTATCTATGCTTAGGAAAAGAAGCTGTTGAGGAAGGAGACAGACTTATCCCTTTTTTAAAAGGACATGATAAAGTTTATCAAGCTTCTTTAATATCCATAAACATTTTAGAAGAGATTTATAAAAATAAAGATAAAACCCTTCTCGGAAAAACTATTAACCTTCAAAAACTAGCAAGACAGGGAGAAAATGCAGATCAAGCTGAATTTATTCAAACAGTGAAAAGTATCCAAAGAAGTGGATTACTTATAGAACATCCTAAAGGAGAAAATATTTCCTTTGAGAATTCAGAGGAAAAACAGCAACGTTTAGAAGAGCTTGAAGAATTGAAGTCTCTCCCTAAACGAATAATACAACTCTTTATTCAAGGTACATCCCACCGGAATGATCTTTTTAAAGAAGAGTACCCTTTCCTTTTCCAGTAAACACATTCTTATAGGGTAGTAAAAATGGCCGCATTGGAGGTAGACCACTTCTCATGACCGTGAGAAACTCCGCACAGCAAAAGCCATGCTTAAAGATACAGAAAATTATCCATTTATTTCTGACATTATCAAAACACTCGGTATCGGAAGAACAACTTTTTATCGCCATTTCCCACCGGAAGAAATTCAAAAGATCAGACCAGAATCCTAAATTCTTATTAGTAGTTACGTACCTTTATGGGGTTTGACCCTCATTATGAGTGAGAAAGAACTGTCTCGGCTTGAAATTATTAAAAAAGTGAACGATAAATGTCTAAGCAACTTTAGAAAGTCTAGATAAAAAGCTCACCATCCTATTTATTTTAATTTTCATTAATATTGCTTCTTCTCTCAGCATTAGTATGTAATTCATCAAGATGGTTAACCCCTTTTGCATTTAGCTGAGAAGTTAATTCTTGCAAACTTTTTGTTGTATCACATAAATAATCAACTTGTTCTCCGCGCCGAACATGCTGAGCACAACAACAGCGTACAAGACGTCGAATGCTTGTGGCAAAATTAGGCATCGTCAACTTAACTTTTGTAAAATTATCTGATAGGATTTTTTACAGTTGCAATAAAAATGTGTTATTTAATGTCTTTAACAAGAGCTCCTAAGCGTCACCGGTTTCCTTTATCTATTATTAATCAAGCCATATGGCATTATCATCGGTTTAATAACAGCTACAGAGACATCCAAGAACAGATGGCTTTTAGATGAATCATCTTGAGTCATGAAACTATTCGAGAGTGGTGCCATAAGTTTGCTCATCATTTCTTAAATGTTATTAAGAAGCGAGTGAGAAATCCTTATGATAAATGGCACCTTGATGAAATAAACGTTAAGATTAACGGAGAATGGTTTGTCTTATGGAGAGCTGTTGATCGAGAAGGATTAGAGTTAGATGTTTTCCTTCAAAAACGCAGAAATAAGAAATCAGCTATTAGATTTCTGAGTCGATTATTAAGATCTTACCCAACCCCAAGAGTCATCGTTACTGATAAGTTGAAAAGCTATATTAAGCCTATACGCTTCATGTGTCCTAAGGTTGACCATCGATCTCATAAAAGACTGAACAACAGAGCTGAGAATGCTCATCAGCCAACAAGGCGTAAAGAAAAGTGCCTTATTAAATTTAAATCACCTCAAGGAGCTCAAAGATTATTGTCACTTATGGGAAAGGTAAGAAACCTATTTTCAGTAGAAGTGGGTCGATACAAGAAGAAAGCCTCTGATCAGCGGCTCGCTTTTGCTGCCGCCAAGGCTATTTGGCTCAAGGCGGCTCTAGAGATTC
>MKUV01000052.1:0-595 GCA_001898725.1 Caedibacter sp. 37-49 | reverse complement strand
TTGTTTACTTAAAAGCCTAGCAGGAGAGATCACAGAGTATTTGTTTATTGATTCAACACCCATGGCTGTTTGCCATAATTTACGAGAAAGGAAACATAAAGTCTTTAAAGGATTGGCTGCTAAAGGAAGAACTTCAACTGGGTGGTTCTTTGGCTTGAAGATTCATTTGATCTTTAATACTCGTGGAGAAATTGTTCGTCTGGCCATCACACCAGGAAATGTTAATGACAAAACTCCTGTTACAGACATGATCAAAGGAATAACAGCCAAACTCATTGGAGATAAAGGATATCTCTCTCAGAAACTCTTCCAACAATTGTTTGAAGATGGCGTCACTCTTATCACCAAAATTAAGAGAAACATGAAGAATATCCTGATGGATACGGCAGATAAATTGATGTTGATGAAAAGGTCTTTTATTGAGACGATATTCTCTTCTCTCAAATCATTAAATACTTTAATCCATCATAGACATAGAAATCCTATCAACGCCTTCGTTCATCTCATAGCAGGACTTATTAGTTATCAACTTAGGGATGACAAACCTTCCTTGCATAGCCTCACTAATCTTATCTCTTAAACGCAACTCAGGTTA
>MKUV01000051.1 GCA_001898725.1 Caedibacter sp. 37-49 | reverse complement strand
CTGCTTTCTTTCTAATTGTACCCCATGCTTTGTTAATCTCCTGCAAAGGTTTTCCTGAAATTTTTCCAGGAAATAAGAAGTTAGAGTGAGAGATATGCTGCATATTTTTTAAAATCTCTAATGCTTGCAAAGAAAGAGGAAGGTGCTCCATCCGATTTTGCTTTGTCGCATGAGCGGGTTTTGTCCAAATACCTCGTTCTAAATCGAATTGATCCCAAGTTGCTGTTAGCACTTCATTACGTCTTGCACCAGTTAATAGTAATAAGCGAATAACGTTAGCAACATCGCGATTAGAATGCTTCTCTAAGACGCTCCAAAGCCTTTGCATCTCCTCATCCTTGAGCCATCTATTCTTCTTATGTTCTTGGTATTTATCAACCCCTTTAACTGGATTATCTGATCTCCAACCCCATTGACTAGCAAGGTTGAACATTTTACTTAAAAGAGCACGTACTCTATTAGCTTGATACGGTGTCTCTTTGAGTTCGCGATGCAACAGATGAATGTCTTTCGTGGTGATTTCTTGAATAGTTTTTGAGCCTAGATGCTTCATACTAAGCTTTAGTAGTCTTTGATCTTCCTTATAACCTTTCTCTTTTTTGATTCCCTTTGCATAGAGATCAAGATACTCTTGGGAAAATTCAAGAAAGGTGGGAACCAGCTTCTTATTTCTGCTTTCAAGTGAAGGATCGTTACCTTTGGCAACTTCGCCAAGGATAATTTTTGCCTCTTCTCGTGCTTGTTCAGCTGTAATAACACTATGTACACCAATCTTCATACGCCGAGTGCGATTATATTCATTGCGATACTGGACAAAATAAGTTTTTCGTCCTGAGGTAAATACACGAAGACCAAAGCCTTTGAGTTCATTATCCCAAAGGAGAATCTCCTGATTTGAATCATGTTGAATACTATCAACAAATTTCTTAGTAAGTTTCTGGCTCATAGGGTTATGTTCTTATATAAGTTGCTGAATAAAATTATCTTAAAACGGAAGCAATACGGAAGCAAGAAGAAAGGAAA
>MKUV01000050.1 GCA_001898725.1 Caedibacter sp. 37-49 | reverse complement strand
AATTTCGCTCTTAAAGATAAACCTTCTACAGAAGGACCACTTTGAATAATCTAGTGGCCTTCAATTCCTATCTTTCGCCAAAAATTTTCTCAAAAGATGATTTTATTATGTGTAGAAAAGTTTTTCTTCAGCCTTGATTGCAACTTTTATTTTATAAATAATTTTATTGTTTTCTAAGCTACCATCCTGAAAGAAAGGCAAAAAATGCGACAATACTTACGGTAAAATCTCATCGTTTTTTAATCTAATGCGTAAGCTTATTGATTACGAACCTCTCAAATGTTGCTAAGGCTTGGCTTTTCGTATCATGCTTCAATAAGCTAACATGAGTATTATCTAGCATGGGTAAATACTCATCTTTAATTATGGTTAGCTGAGGCGGAACCATGGTTAAAGGTAAGACAGTTATACCAAGGCCTGCTTTTACGGCTGCAATCGTTCCATTATAGCTTGGGCTTGAAAAAACTAAACGCCATTTAATCCCCGCGTCTTCTAAAGCTTTAATAGCTCTTGATCGATAAACGCACGGAAGAGGAGATAGAACGAGCGGAAGCGATTTTGAAATGTCCTGTTTTATCAATTTTGGGTCCCCTATCCATACTAACTTTTCCGTATAGATATCATATCCATTAATGAATTCTTCGGGTCGACTCATTTTAACGAGGACTAAATCAAAATGTCCTTTTTTAAATCTCTCAAAGAGATTCAGCGTTAAGTCACATTCAACATTTAAAAAAATACGTGGATGAATTCTTGAGAATTCAATAAGGACATCTGATAGATAAACGCTTGCAAAATCTTCAGGCATACCAAAACGGATCTCTCCTTCAAGTTCTGGCTCTTTAAAACGGTCGAATGCTTCGCAATGCAATGTAAAAATTTGCTTAGCATACCCGTAAAATAGCTCACCTTCTTTGGTTAATATAAGCAATTTTCCCCGTTTAAAGAGTTGCTTACCCAAAAGATGTTCAAGTTTATTTATCTGCTGGCTAACTGCAGACTGTGTACGGCCAACCTGTTCAGCGGCTTTCGTAAAGCTTTTCGTATCGCTCACGGCTAAAAAACAATGTAAGGCAACAGTATCAAAATTCATAGTAATATAAATATATCTTATTATACTAAATAATGTAATCTAATTTTCTTATTACATAACAATTTTAAGGATTGCACGACAAGCAATATTGTGGATCAACCTCTTCAAGGCCGTCTTCACGTGAACATATTTGATAGTAATCACATTTTATACAATTAAGCACTTTAAAACGGTAAAAAGAAGTCTCTGATCGGCATAATTTGCATAATAAGAAATCTTTATACGTGACTTTACCAAAACCTGGTACATAACAAGAAGGGCAGTATTGTTGTAAACGTTGGACCAGTTTTTCAGATAGTTTTGAAATTACTTTCATCCTCGTCGGATTCATCATTGCGCGCATATCTGTTTCAAGAGTAAGAATGCCATATTTTTTAAATGCTGCTTTAATAAGAACATTTAATTTATGTATGTTGTTTATTCCTTTTGCTAGAATACAATTATCTTCTGGACAACGCACGAGTACACTATGGGAAGGGAATTTAATCCTTTTTAAATAGAGTTCGTAATTCGTTGTGGAATTAATATCTAAATGTTCAAAGTTAGTATTAATTGTTACCTCAGACTCTAAGACAGAAATCTTTCTTTTCCTATCTATGAAGCAGATGTATTCACAATTCAGCGCACAGAAAGGAATCGTGTGATGAGAGCCAAAGCTTCCCTCACTTGCAATAACATAATCAAAGTCATATCTAAGAGCAGCTTCTTCTGCTTTTGTGAAAACAACTTTGTCAGGATAGTCTTCTCGTGGGGCTTCTCCAGAAAATGTTCCATATTTATCCGTATCAAAGTCTTCTGGTACAATAATATTAGCATTAAATACTTTGGAAAAAGACGGGCAAATAGCTTGATCTTTCTTATGCTTTGTAGCGAGCAAAACATCTATATTTTGATAAGGATGAATCCCTGTTAAGGAAAATATAGGCATTACAGTCATAAAGATTCCTTTTATTTTAAGAATTTTACGCAGAGAGCAAAATACAATGGAATTCCAAAAAGAATATTAAAAGGGAAGGTAATTGCAAGAGACATTGGAAGATATATAGATTCTTGTGCTTTCGGAAGCATAATTCTGAGCGCTGCGGGCACAACAATATAAGAAGCACTAGAACATAATACCGTGAACAAGAAGCCTGTCCCCAAGTCCAACTTTATTAGCCAACTCATTACAAGTCCAATAAAGCTGCCAATAATAGGCATATAAAATCCAAACATAACTAAAGCAAAATTAAATTTTTTCAAAGATGTTGATTGCGTAGCTACTTTAAATCCCATCGTTATTAAGAAAATTGATAAAATTATATTAAACGGACCTATAATAAGATCACTAAAATAATGATAATTTAAAATATGAAATAAATAACCAAGAATAAGAGAACCTATTAATAAAAGGACAATTTTATTGTTAAAAATTGAGGTCTTTAAAAAGCTTGAAAATAGGCTTCTTTTATCGAGGACATTTTTTTTATCTTGATCTTTTGCAGAAAGATAAACTCCAGTGAATATAGCTGGGATTTCCATGAGTGTAATTAATGCAACTATATATCCACAATACGTAATTGAATGGTCAGCCAAAACTGATGTTGCGGCAGCATAAGTGGATATACTAACTGAACCATAATGAGCAGCAATAGCTGCACAAGTGGTCTTATCAATGCTTGTACTTTTTAAAAGCAATATGTAGCCTAAAAATGGAAAAAGTATGCTAAAGCTTGTGGCTAAAATAATTAGAATAATTGCTTTATCATCAAACCCTATACAAGATGAAAATGCTAAGCCGCCTTTTAATCCAATAGCAACTATAAGATAAAAAGATGACCACTGATTTATTAAATCTATAAATTTATTAAACTTAAAACGAGGAAATAACCAGCCAAAGCTAAAGCTAACAAGGAAGCATATAATAGGAATATTTAATAAGTTTTGTTTAAATGATACCATAATCATTACCTTTTTTTTATGTTATCTGCATTTATAGAAAAATAAATTTTAGAAGCAAAATTAATAATTATTATAATTATTATCAGATTTTCTAATTTTATAATGTAAGCAGTATTAGACTAAAAATAGGAGATGCTATTTCAAAAAAATTAATAATTTTTCACTTAAAATTTTGAAAACAAAATTATCACTTCTTCCAAGGATCTTGCCATTTACATCAGCAAGGATACACGACTTTTTAATAGGAAGTTTTATCCAATCTTAAAGACAAAGCTTCAGCGACATCTATTTTACGAATAATTTCACTTTCTCCTAAGTCTGCAATCGTACGCGCAACGCGAAGAATGCGATGATAACTTCGAGCTGATAATTTAAGTTTTTCTGCCGCCTGATTGATAAAGTTTTGACTTTCATTTTCTAGTTGAAGAAGGACTTCCAAGATTTTTCCAGAAACCTCCGCATTCACCCGCAAAGAACTTTGGTTCTTTAAAAATCGTTGCCGCTGTCGCCCTCGCGCTTTAGCAACACGCTCAGCAACCGTTAGCGTTGTCTCTTGTCCAGGAAGCGGAACAAGCTCGGAGAGCTTTACAGCTGGCATAAAAACATGAAGATCCATTCGATCTAAAAGAGGACCTGAGATTTTCGCTTGATAATCAACAGCGCATTTTGGGGCGCGTGAGCAAGCTCTTGTAACATCATCGAGATATCCGCAACGGCAAGGATTCATCGCGGCAACCAATTGAAAACGTGCAGGATAGGTAATGTGAGCATTTGCTCGGGCAATCGTGACTTGGCCTGATTCCAAAGGTTGACGTAAAGACTCAAGCGTACTGCGTGAAAATTCTGGCAACTCATCTAAAAATAGCACTCCTCGGTGGGCAAGCGTCACCTCGCCTGGCAAGGCTTTAAATCCACCCCCCACAAGCGCAGGAAGCGAGGCAGAATGGTGAGGATCTCGATAAGGCCGCCGTTTGATAAGGGTGCCTTGTGATAACTTCCCAGCAACACTATGAATCATCGTGACTTCAAGGGCTTCTTCTGGTTCAAGAGGTGGAAGGAGACCTGGTAAACGGGCTGCTAGCATTGATTTCCCAGCGCCAGGCGGCCCCATTAACAGAAGGTTATGTCCGCCAGCCGCCGCAATCTCTAGGGCTCGCTTAGCAGTTTCCTGGCCTTTGACATCCACAAGATCAAAAACATTTACAATGTCGTCACAAATGCCTGGGACAGGTTGCGACAAAATTTGTAGACCTTTAAAATGATTAATTAATTCAAGCAAATTCGAAGGCGCTAAAATATCAATATCAGGTGCCCAAGCAGCCTCTTGCCCGCAGGACGCTGGACAAATCAAACCTTGATTTTGACTAGAAGCATGAAGCGCTACAGGTAAAACACCGGCAACAGGCGAAATGCGCCCATCAAGAGCAAGCTCACCAATTGCGACATAACGATGGACTTCTTCAAAAGGCAACACCTCTAAAGCAACCAAAAGGCCAAGCGCAATCGGCAAATCATAATGACTTCCTTCTTTCTGAATATCGGCAGGAGAAAGATTAACAATGATCCGCTTGGGCGGCAATGCAAGACCTAGGGAATGAAGTGCCGCGCGCACACGCTCGCGCGATTCAGCAACAGCTTTGTCAGGCAAACCAACAATCGAGAAACATGGCATGCCTGTCGTAATTTGCACTTGAACATCAATCGCAAGAGGTTCAATCCCTTGAAAAGCAACCGTATTAATGCGCGCGATCATGCAGCGTTCTTTCCTTCTATTAACATACTGAAAAATAATGGTTATTTTATTATTTAAGCTCTCTCTTTATCTTTGTAAATTTCCTTATCATACCCCGCCAAGCTAGAAAAGGTTTGATCCATGATGGGCTATTTTATTTTTTTAAATTAAGAAATAGAGGAAGCTTTTTCTTAGTTTACAAAATAAAGTGCAATACATTTGAAAAACGGTTTTGTATTGCATTCTTGTTCTCTAATAGAATATAATATACGTATACAAAGTTGTATTAGGATATGCCATGTCAACTATTACCTTAAGATTGCCTGACGACTTATTAAAAGAAGCAAGCTTAAAAGCCGAATATCTTCATATGTCACGCAGTGATTATATTAGAAAAGCTGTCGAGAACTTTAACAAAGAAATAAGAGAGCTTGAAAAAAGAAAACGTTTAATAGCAATCAGCAAAAAGGTAAGACAAGAAAGTCTAGAAATAAACGCTGATTTCGAAATGGTTGAGCATGACATTAAAGCTTAATTACGGTGAAATATGGCTTGCTGATCTTAATCCAAGAGTAGACACTGAAGCCGGTAAAGTAAGACCTGTTTTGATTATTCAAAGTCAAGCTTTACTTGACGCTAAACATCCCTCCACTCTTATTGTTCCTCTAACAACAAATTTAATTGAGGATGCTGAACCTTTAAGAATTAGGATATTATCTCAAGAAAATCTAGAAAACGACTCTGATTTAGTTATCGATCAAATACGCGCTATCGACAATAAAAGATTGACCCAAGGACCTCTTGCTAAATGCGACAATAAATTTATGAAAAAAGTGCAAAACGCCATTTTAGAAATAATCGATTGTGAGTTAACTAATTCTAATAGAACATCATTTGAACTACATGAAAGTGAATCATTAATCTCTGAGGATTAAGAAAACTTCTCTATGATCCTATCCCAAATCAAGCGTTCAACATGCGTTTTATAAAGCTGATTAAACATTTGAACGCCTGTAGGTGAGGTCACATTGATTTCTGTAAGATATTCCCCGATCACATCAAGACCCACAAAGAATAATCCCATTTCTTTAAGTACAGGCGCGAGTTCATTGCATATCTCTTTGTCTTTACTTGTTATTTCATAAGGTTGGCCCTGCCCCCCACGGACCATATTACTGCGGATACTTTCTTCGGCAGGAAGACGTTTAAAACCACCAATTAACTCGCCATCAAGGACAAGAAGACGTTTATCACCTTGGCGCACTTCAGGAAGAAATTTTTGCACCATAAAGGGTTGATTTGGATAACTTTTTTGCATCATTTCAAGAATGACTATCAAATTAACGTCATCTTTCTTGATATAAAACACACCAGCACCACCAAATTCATAAAGCGGCTTAATGACAATCTCCCCATATTGTTCTTGAAACAACGTAACCTCTTTTGAATCATTGGTAATTAAGGTCGGCGGCATAAGGTGAGAAAACTTTGTGATTAAGAGCTTCTCTGGCGCATTCCGAAGACCATGGGGCGCATTCAAAATGCGTGTTGTAGAAGGAAGGCTCTCAAGCAGATAGGTGTTCGTAATATAGCCTAAATCAAATGGGGGGTTCTGCCGAACCCAGATCACATCCATATCCCCTAAATCGCTTGTTTTTGGCGTGCCCAAAATCAAGGGCGGCATAGCGGTTCGATCAATTGACAAAGGAAAAAGAGATGCCTTGACTTGGTCATTACTCCATGTCACCTGATGAGGTTCATAAAAATAAAGTTCATATCCACGACGTGCAGCCTCAAAGATTAAGGCAACTGTCGTATCCGCTGCATAGTTTAAGGCTGACAGCGGATCCATTTGAAAAGCGACTTTAAGCTTCATCTTGTCTCTTTAAGTTATTAAGTTTATTGAAAAGAAGATCCCGTATTTGGTTCATCTAATGTTTGAGGTCTTAAAGGTTCATCCGAAGACGGGGCTTCGATAACAGGAAATTCTTCTAACGTCTTCTGTTCTTCTGGTATAAGATTTTTTTGAGATATTTGAGGGGTTTGTGATTTAAGTGTTACATAACTTGTCACTTTTCGAACACCTCCAATATGGCGTGCATAAGTGATGACTTTATCAAGCTCTTGTTGGTTTTGAGCAATCCCCATTAAATAAATCGTCCCATTTTCTGTATGAACATTATAGTTTAAAGAACGAATGTCATTATCATTCAAAATCTTGGTTTTCATCTGCGTCGTAATCCAAGTATCGCGGGCGTATTGTTGGAAAGAAGCTGTTTTACCGACAGTTGTTTCATCAACAACTTCCTTAACGCCAGGGACTTGCCATGCATAACGCACAGCATCAATTTGTTGTTCTGTGGTATCAAGTTCTCCTGTAATAAGAACGCGCCCTTGTCTTACAATAACATTTGTTGCTATAATGAGTTCTGGTCTTTTGTCCATCCACTTTGCTTGGAGACGCGTTTTAATTTCAGCATCTGACCATACCCCTTTTACACCCCTTTCTTCTGAAGCACTGGTCGCCACTGTTGTAGCACCCCCCATAAACGCTACAGGTGCACATCCTGAAAGCATAAGACCTATTAGAGCTGAAGCCGATACGAACCTATTTTGCATATTAATCTCCGTTTTATAGACACCACATGTTTTGAAGATGATTCCATCTTAATGGAAGAATTAAGATTATATCGAAGCGAACCTGAAGGCTAGCAAGTTTTGGATTTTTTGCTAAAAACCATGTCGTCGCTCGTCCTATTCTTTGTTGTTGAGTGACACTTAAAGACTCTAAAGCTAATGTGTGAGAGGCGCGCGCTTTAACTTCAATGATGGCTAGAACTTTGCGCCGTTTCGCAATAATATCAATCTCTCCTACAGGCGTCTTATAGCGCGTTGCAAGAATATGATAACCTTTTAACCTCAATAAAATCCGACTGATCCTCTCGGCCCAACGTCCTTTGCGTTCTGCCTTAATCTTGAAAGAAGATTTGTTCCCATGTTTACAAGTTGCCTGAGAGCGATTACTCTTTGTTTCACGTGAAACATTTTTCTGAGGGAAGTTCCAAGATGAAGTCATTTGTTAAAGCCTTTATGATAAGCCTTCTATTTGGCCTTACAGCCTGTCAAACGACCATAACTCAAAATGAGCTTGATCTACAAGTCTCTCCCTTACCCGAACCAGAACCTCTTCAGGAAGAAATTTCGATTCCTTCGGAAAAACGCAAAGTAGGCGTTTTGCTTCCTCTCTCAGGGTCACAAGCTGCTCTTGGGCAAGCTTTAAGACAAGCAACCGAGCTTAGTTTCTTTGAACATCCCGCTGAGAATCTTGAGCTTGTGTACAAAGATACAGAAGGAACAAGTCAAGGTGCTGCCAAAGCTGCTCAAGAATGTCTTCAAGAAAATGTCGAAGCTATTTTAGGACCCGTTTTTGCGACCGAAGTGAAAGCAATAAAGCCACTTGTTAAAGCACGTCAGCTTCCAGTCCTTTCTTTTTCGAATGATAAAAGTATTGCTGGGCAAGGCGTTTTTGTATTTGGATTCTCTCCGCAAACGCAAGTTCAACAAATTCTTCACTATGCGGCCCATCAAAATATTCGCAGAATTGCCGCTCTTGTTCCCAAAACACCTTATGGAAATACTATAAGCCAAGAACTTAAAAAAGTTACTGCTGAAAAATCTATGACTCTTGTTGGTTTAATTCCTTACGAAGGGCAAGGAGAAAACCTTAAAACAGAATTAGATCACTTAAAGCAAATGTCCTATGATGCACTTTTTATCCCTGTGGGAGGAGAAGATTTATTAAATCTTTTCAACAATTTAAATTATTATTCTTTTGACCATGCAAGCGCTCAGTTGCTTGGCACAACATTATGGGAGACGAAAGAAGTACCACCCTATCTCATAGGAAGTTGGTATCCTGCACCAACGCCAGACACTTATACAGCTTTTGAAGATCGTTTTGAAAGAATTTATGGGGCAACGCCGAAACGGATGGCAAGTCTCGGCTATGATGCCGTGGTCGCTTTGTCCTTAGCAATCAGAGAAACGCCAGATAAGCGTTTGGATTTTAAAAATTTTCTTAATAAAGGCGAATTTTATGGTGCGAATGGTGCCTTTCGTCTTAAAGAAGATGGAACCGTTGACAGAGCTTACTTTATTTTTAAATGGAAGCAGCATGGCCCGCAACCGATTAATTCGGTTTTTCAATCGGCTTTCTGAGAGCCATAAAGAAGTCATTAAAAGCTATAGAGACCCTTTAGAGGTCTCTATTTAATACTTATAAAGAATACAAATATTTTGCTTTAATTATGTATAATATATGCATTACATAATACTACATTTTTCTTCTTTAGGTTTAACACCATCGGAACAAGTACTTTCTTTCCACTGTAATAATTCTCGGAATTTACTTTGTACTGCAATGTTCTGTTGTGTATCTAATGGATTTTGTTGAAGATCGGTTAAAACATCAAAACAAATCTTAAATACGACCTTTTTAAGTGATGGGAATTTGATATGAGAATTTTGTAGAGCCGGTAAATGAGCGTATGCTGGTGCAACCATCTTCATTATATCTGAAGGATGATAATTCAAGAAAAGTGTATATATCTCTTTTTCAGTGATTGTAGGAAGTTTTCCTGCTGTACAGTGCAAAGATCCGCAAATCATCCCATTAAGAATTTGGCGAAGACCTTTATTAATAGAAAGCATATGTATAAGATCTTGTGTTCGAATAAAATTAGAAAGAATTGTTGTCCAAATATCTTTTGGTACTGTCATTAATGTATGTTGGGGTGGTGGTGGATCCATTGTATATCCAAGAGGAGGAATACAAATAGATAATACACTAGCTAATAGCATTTTCTTAATCATTATTTAAATCCTTTTAAAGTTAAACATCATAATTTTAACTTTAATAACTTAAGATAATCTTAATTTTAAATATTATTACTTTTCATGTTTTTACCCTCTTTTATTTAATATATGAGGTAAACAATTTAACTTTTAAACGAGTCCGGTTAAATAAACCTGTATCCATAAGGCATTTACTTATTTTATGCTTTTTTTACCTTGAGGGTATTTAGCATCCAGACCCCAAGCCCATAACATGGCTGTTTCATCTAAGGTTTCAGTGTAATGGTCAGGTTGCTGATTATGAGAAAAGTGAGCTTTAAAAGCTTTTACTATCGGCCTAAGTTCTGGCGTAATTGAGGAAGCTCCTTCAGGACACTTATATCCATATTCTCTTAAGCACTTTAAAAAGAAAGCTTCGCTTATTCCCTGAGGAAAGGGTTCTTTTGGAAGATAAGTTTTTGAAACATAAGATATTTGCCTTTCTTCCGGTGTAAGCCAGGCACCAACACCATATTTTGTATAAAGCTCTCCCCAAGGAAAAAGTACACCTGGATCTTCTCTTAAAGTGGGAATGATGTCAGCATGAGCTACCACATTTGTGGGATGAATATTATATTTCTTAACAATTCCTGCACTAATCTGCCCTAACGTTGCAACTTGATCTAAATCAAAGGGAAACCATTCTTGTCCTTGCCCTTTATTTTTTATAAATCCTTTATTCACATTCTCAATTCCAATAGAATGAGCATTAAGATTTTCTATTCCACGCCAATAACTGACCCCAGCATGCCAAGCGCGCTCTTCTTCTGGAACAATTTGGGTCACAACACCTGCTTTAACGCCGTTTTCTCTCTCTTCTTCTGTAATCACATAATGAGCACTGACACGCCCATCCGGAAGATTTGCTGTAAATAGACGCATGGTGTCAGCATAATTAACGACTGTATAGTGCATCACAAGACAGCTAACTTCTTTTCCACCGCGTGTATCCCAGTGGTTTCTGTTTGGCTCTTCTGTAAACTTTTCGACTTCATATCCGTTGACGCCATAAATATTTTTAGGGTGAACCATTATTCTTGGCTTAAAAGCCTCAGGAAAAATATTTTCTATAGAGGTTGCTGTTAAAGGTTTTTCTCCTAAAAGAAATAAAAATAATATGGATAACAAAAAGGGGTTCATAGGGATTTCCTTTTTTGATGCACACGAATATTTCTTTAAGGATATTTCAAAAGAAAACTTTTTGTCAATTTTAATTCTTTAGGACAAGGCTTAATCTGAAAGTCCTATAGAGTGACGCTGCCACAAGGCATTTACCTTCTCTTGTAAGCTATTTTGCTGTAAGCGTCCAGAAAGGCTCTCATAGTCGACTTTTTGTAGGGGTTGATCCTGAGTACGACAAGACAAAACCATGCTTTCTTGGCCCGTTAAAGGGTCTGTATGACGCTGTAAACACTGCCCACAGACACCTTTCATCATACATTGCATCGGTGCGTTTACGCTCGCAATCATTTCGCATTTAGTCTTAAATAATGAGACATTTAATTGAGGCCGCATTTGCTCAATAGCGGCCATCGTTTTAGTCGAGGCTATAATTAAAAAACGGTCTATGCCCGTGACCTGTTTTGTTTCAGCAAGCTTCTTTAGCGTTTCAATAAGAGTTCCTTGATAAAGCTGGTCTTTAGGCCGACGCGACCATTTTTCGGCACGGTGATTAAAGGTCCAATAGATAAAGTCAGCTGTTTGTTCTAGTCTCTCTTTATAAATAACATCTTTAGAATCTTCATAACCGATCAAATAATGAACTTCATTGCCGGCCTTTTGCATCGCTTTTCCGATTTCGATCAAGCCGACTGCACCATGGCCTTCGCCTACCAAAAGGACTTTTTCATGATGCGGGATTTCTGTAGCCATGCCGGTTGGCCCCATAAGAACAACAGGATCACCTGGCTTTAAATAGCGACTTAATAAAGAAGAAGCCCCTGCTTCAAAAATAACAATCTGTATAAGTCTTTGTTCCTTGTCGACCCAAGCCCCTCTGACAGCAAGACTTTCCATCATCAAAGGCTGATTATAGAGGCTTGGCACATAAGAATCATAACTTTGAAGACGAAAGAATTGTCCAGGCTGAAACTGTTGAGCAACTAACGGTGCATGAATAATGAGTTCATGAGCTGTTGGCGTTAAATGATTTACTGCCATAACGTTTGGGGTTAAAAGTTGCTTTATTTTTTCTATAAAAACAGATGTATCAACTTGATTAAATTGAATTTTTAAAAGCGATTCTGTAATGTGAGGCACGCCTTGTTTTGCACTTGCCATAGCCTTAACAACGCTGCCAGCATAGTGAGCATTAACATCGCCAAAATGGCTAATGGTTCTACCCATATCATCTTTTGAGACAAGACAACTTTTTTCAGCAAGTGGTTTCAAATATCCATCCGCAACATCAAAGATCTCAGGATATTCATTAACGACCTGCGTATTCGGTGTAGTTCCCGTTGCTATTAAAATCGTCTTTGCTGGAATAACCTGCTCATGAGAATTATGATCAATTTTAAGGCCATTTGCGTGGCCATAGGCGTCTGTTAAAACTTCTTTAGGAATTATGTCCGGCAAAAACTTTACCCCCTCCTGAAGGGCTTTAAAAACCTCTTCATGGTTAAGACGATAACTTGGGGCTTCAGTTAAATCTTTTCGGTACAGAATGGTCGCCCCGCCTAAACTTTCCAAAAGATCCCTTAAATTCCCTGGATGCTGGGCAAACAAGTGTGCATGTGCTAAAAATTCTTCTGCGATTTCGTGGTCTTCTTCTTGCCAGTTTTGGGTCACTTGGTCTTTTCCCAATTTGTCTACAAGCATTTGATATCTATCAGAAAATTTTTGAACTTGAAGAGGATAATAAGCTAAGGCTTCCGTCGCAGCATCTATAGCCGTTAACCCGCCCCCAATAACGACAATTGGAAGCCTGACTGTTAAGGACGAAAGAGACGTGTTGCGACTAGCTCCTGTTAATTGTAAAGCCATAAGAAAATCTTGCGCTAAGCGAACACCAGGAGCCATCCCATTTTTAAGGGGAAGCCATCGGGGGCTTCCAGCGCCACAACACAGTGCAATATGATGAAACCCAAGAGACCAACTTGTTACTTGATTAAGCTGACTGCCAAACCGTATGCCGCCAAAAAGTCGGAAATTTTCTTGCCGCTCAAGTAGAATACGAATCAAAAGCAAATAATTCTTTTGCCAACGTACGGTAATTCCGTATTCAGCAACCCCCCCAAACCCCGCAATGAGGCGCTGATCAAGATCTTCAAAATGGGCTTTTATATCATAAATAGGTTCTTTATAAGAGGCGGGTAAAGGCTCAATCTTAAGGCCATCGATGCCAATGACGGTATGACCGTCTCTCAAGAAATAATGGGATACTGTGAAGCCTGCCGGCCCCATGCCTACGACAAGCGTATTACGTCCCGTAGAAGCTTCAGGAAGAGGTTTTTTAAGGTTTAAAGGATTCCAGCGCACAAGCAACGCATAAATTTCAAATCCCCAAGGTAAAGCCAGAATATCCTCTAAAATCTGCGTCTCTATGGAAGGAATATCAACGGGCTCTTGTTTTTGAAAAATACAGGCTTTCATACAATCATTACAGATCCGGTGCCCTGTCGCTGCAACGAGAGGATTATCTACCAGAATCATTGCAAACGCAGCTAAATTCATCCCTTGGGCTTTCAATTGATTCATTTCTGAAATCTTTTGCTCAAGTGGACAACCCGTCAGCGTATTGCCTAAAGGATTTTTTTGCAGAACTTCAGTTCCCTTTTCAAAAAGCCCTTTAGAGCAGGAATCTTTTCCTTGTGGATGACATTTTATACAATAATGCGCTTGATCAAGAGCTTGTTCAAGGCGAATGCCGTCATCTGTATGATGAAATCCTTTCCGTTCCCGTTTTTTTGAAGCCTCAATACTAATCCCTTTTTTGGTCTCAACAGTGTCAACTAAGCGAGAAAAATCCCATCTTGCTGGAAGCTTAAAGAGGATGCCTTTTGCGTGCTTTTTCTGACCCTCTGGATGATAAAGAGCCCATTCCGTATAGTCTGCAGCCAGACGAAGTTTTTCACCATTCTGTACCTTGTTTTCGAGCCATTCTAGGACATCACAGGAAAAGGTTAGTTCTTGCGTCAGAAGAGGGGCATCACTTTGAAATACGTCTAAAACTGAATGAATATTATTAACGCTAGAACGCTCTTTCTTTTTAAGAGCAACTTGACGCAGAATAAACTGTCTTTTACAGCGCCATATCGGCCCTAAAATCGTATGATTTTCTCGAGCTTTTTCAACAGTTTCTTCTATATCAAACAATTTTGCGAGGTATATCTCAAGAAAAGTCGCAATCTTAATGAGAAGAAAACTATTTTCTTCAGACGTTAAGCTTTCAGGGGCGCGACGCGCTTGCTGATAAGCATTTGCAGTTAAAGGATCTTGTCCCCGAAGAAAAAGAAGAAAAGATTGGTCGACTTTTTTAAGGCCTTTTAAAGTCTTAAGTTCTTCAAAAGAAACATCATTTTTAAGGGAAAACTTTTTCATCCAACCACGTTTGTCACAAAAAAACGTTAATCGCTAGCGGCGACCATTCGCCCAAGAGGTCTTCCTCCTAATAAATGAACATGGAAATGAGGGACTTCTTGCCCCCCATGAAGACCATGATTTGTAATCATCCGATAGCCATACTCTTTTAAGCCTAGTAAATCAATGACCTTCACAATGGCCTCAGCAAAACCCTGGAGTTCTTGAGGTGTCGCCTCTTTATAAAATTCATACGCATTTTGATAAGCGCCTTTTGGAATTATTATGGCATGAATTGGCGCTTGGGGACGAATATCATGAAAAACGAACGCTTCTTCATTCTCAAATATCTTTTTACAAGGAATTTCTCCTCTTAAAATCCTTGCAAAGATGTTGCCTTCATCGTATGACATTTTTACCTCCAAATAAAATGACGTGTTTGAAAAACCTTGCTATTTTGGAAGTACTTTAGAGGTAAAAGTCAAGGAGACTTTGTATGACACAAGAACAATCACATTCATGGCATGGCACAACCATTCTTAGCATTCGTAAAGGCAAAGAGGTTGTCATTGCAGGTGATGGCCAGGTGACCATGGGCGCGATCACGATTAAATCCCAAGCACGAAAAGTAAGAAGGCTGGGGAATGGCCATGTTATCGCTGGCTTTGCGGGTGCGACAGCGGATGCATTTACGTTATTTGAACGGCTTGAAGCTAAACTTGAGCAATACCCCGCCCAATTAACACGTGCGTGTGTTGAACTTGCAAAGGACTGGCGCACAGATAAATATTTGCGTCGCCTTGAAGCTTTAATGGCGGTGGCAGATGTGAACACTTCCTTGACTTTAACTGGAAATGGCGATGTGCTTGAACCCGAAGATGGCATTATTGGCATTGGCTCAGGGGGGGCTTATGCCTTAGCGGCCGCCCGTGCCCTCATTGAGGTTGAGCCTCTCACCGCAGAAGAAATTGCGCGAAAAGCGATGAAAATTGCCGGTGATCTTTGCATTTATACCAATCATAACATTACAGTAGAAAAGTTAGCCCTATGAAATCCTTTACACCGCGTGAAATTGTTTCAGAACTTGATCGTTTTATTATTGGACAGAAAGAAGCAAAACGTGCTGTTGCTCTTGCTTTACGCAATCGGTGGCGCCGTCTTCAGGTTCATGAAGACTTACGGGAAGAAATTCTTCCTAAGAACATTTTAATGATGGGTCCTACAGGTGTTGGTAAAACGGAAATCGCACGTCGTCTTGCGAAGCTTGCGGATGCCCCCTTTTTAAAAGTTGAAGCAACCAAGTTTACGGAAGTTGGTTATGTCGGCCGCGATGTTGAACAAATTGTTCGCGACCTTGTCGAAATTGCGATTCATGCTCAAAAAGATCGTCATAGAAAAGAAGTTCAAGCTAAAGCTGAAATCAATGCAGAGGAACGAATTCTACAGGTTCTCGTTGGGGAAAATGCGGCTGAAGAGACCAAAGAAAAATTCCGCCGGATGCTGCATGAAGGCAATCTCAATGATAAAGAAATCGAAATTGAAGTGGCAGATACTGCCGGTGTTCAAATGCCAACAGTTGATGTTCCTGGGATGCCAGGGGCACAAATGGGTATGTTAAATCTAGGAGATGTTTTTGGTAAAGCCTTTGGCAACCGAACAAAAACACGAAAAATGCTTGTTCCTGAAGCCCTTGAACTTTTGACTGTCGAAGAAAGCGATAAACTTATTGATCTTGAAAAAACAGTTCAAGATGCCATTACGGCGGTTGAGCAAAATGGCATTGTTTTTCTTGATGAAATTGATAAAATTTGTGCACGCTCTGAACGTCAAGGAGCCGATGTAAGCCGCGAAGGTGTTCAACGTGATTTATTGCCTTTAATTGAAGGTACCTCCGTGGCCACAAAACACGGCACCGTGAAAACAGATCACATCTTGTTTATTGCCTCAGGCGCGTTTCATCTCGCTAAACCTTCTGATCTTCTCCCAGAGCTTCAGGGGCGTCTTCCCATTCGCGTAGAACTTAATGCTTTGAAAAAAGAGGATTTTATTCGCATTTTGTCAGAACCAGAAACCAGCCTTATCAAACAATATGAAGCTTTGTTAGCAACAGAAGGTGTGATTCTTGGCTTTCAAGCTGAGGCAATTCAAGAGATTGCTGCGCTTGCGGCTGAAGTGAATCAGAACGTTGAAAATATTGGGGCAAGACGTCTTCATACGATTCTTGAAAAACTTCTTGAAGAAATTAGCTTTACAGCCAGCGACCGTGGTGGAGAAACCATTAATATTACACCACAATATGTTCGCGATACTGTTCAAGAACTCGCCAAGAATACCGATCTTTCAAAATTTATTCTGTAGTTAAAAGATCTTATTGTGTGATCTTACATTTCAGTTAATACCTTGATTTAACGAGAAATATATGTTCTTATTGATGCTAGAACTGTGTTTATCTTTTAAAATGGAGAGTCACACTCATGAAATTTTCCTTTAAGTTTCTATTTTTATTTATCAGTTTTTCAATTTTTTCAGGAAATGCTTTTAGCCTACCAACATTATTTATTGTTTATCGCGACTTTGATCATAAAGGTGATGAAAATCAAGCAAAGGGGGTAATACATGCATTTACCCAGCATGTTAAAGACGTAACGATTGAAGAATTTAATCTTGGTAAAGAAGCTGAACTTCAAGCTTTTATAAAAGAGCACGCAAAAAAATATTCGCAAAAACCTATTTTACTGGCTGTGGGCGAGAAAACTGTGGATTCTTTATCACAAATTACGCCTATTGCAGAAGCCATTACGATCCATCTCTGTCACATGATCACAAAAGATCATAAAAAGCTTTTAGGTAAAATCAATTTTATGGCGCTTCCCATACATGCTTTAAAATTCGCAGAGCTCGATTTTGAAACAAACACAACTCCAGGGCTGCAGACAAAACTTATTTCAACCATTGGTGTCTCTCATAATCGACAAAGTGATGTTGTTGAGGAGGTTTATCAACGCGAGAAAGCACGTATTCCTAATAAAAAAGCTTACTTTGGCGTTATTTTGGCAGGTGATGCCCCAACACCAAAGGGAATGTTTAAATTATTTACGGAAGCTAATGCTCAAGAGCTTGCTAACTATGTTGCTCATCACCTTGAGGATCGTCATTTATTGATCATTAATGGTCCACGAACAGGAAAATATAAGGTTATTTCTTCTGAGAAGCCCGCAGAAGATAAAGCTGCTTATTCTAAGGAAGAGATCGAAGAACTTAAAACCTCCCACAGAAATGGCCAAATAGATTATGTGACTCAAGCTTTTCTCGGTGCACTTCAAAAAAGAAGCGTTTCTGGAAATCAAATGACTTTATTTGATTTTCAAATAGGATCTCCAAATCATGATATGGACCTTGTTTTAGGCGTTCTTAGAACTACTTCGTCAGAAATTCTTGTCCCAGGAGAGTCCACATCAGCCATTTCTGAAGCCATTGATGTTCTTCCCCAAAATAAAGTCACCGTCTATCATAATACTGCCATGAATGACGTTCATAGTGCCCATATTGAAAGTGAGCTTAGCAATGGTCGTATTCATTATTTAAATGAAGGTTTTAAAGCTGTTCCGCAAGCAGAATTGACATCAAAAAATCCTCAAGAATCGCAAAAGATTTCAGCGGCTGAGACAATTGCAAAAGTTTTAAAGAATGAACTTACTAAAGGAATTGTTCAACTTCCTAAAGAATAAGTAAATTAACTTTAAATTTTAATTATTTACGTTTCATTTCTCAACAATGTTTCACGTGAAACATTTTAAGGTAATCTATTGATAAAAAATAAAAACTCGGCTTTTTTCAGAAGCCGAGTTTCCACTTTATTTCTTAGGTTAATTATTTAGAGGGCATAAATGCGTCATCTAAAATAACCTTAAACATCAAAGGTTTGTTGGTGAGACAATCTTTAATTTCTTGCTCACTTCCTTTCAGGGAAGCAATATCTTTCAGGACAATTGTCGTCTCAGAAAAGAATAGAGGGGTATTAGAATAAACGCTTGAATAATAGTCCTTACGCTGTGGTGGAGATTTGACAAAAGCATTCAATAAATATTTAATCGCTTCTTTGGTAAAAGGATTTCCACTTAAATCTAATGTTTTCAAGGAAGAAAAATTGTAAAATATAGGCTCTTCTTTAGCTTCATAGTCCCTGTTTGAACTATACGCGCGATAGGAAAAACGTTCTTGTTGGGGGGCACTTGATTCTTTAAAAATTTCAACCAATTGATTTACATCAGTAATATTATTCTCTCGCAACAATAATGTTGAAGGGATACCGTTCTTCCTTATTTCTTTCTGTGACGTCATTAAAAACCAATATAAACCTTCAGAAGTTAATTGATTTCCATTGCAAGATAAAGATGAAAATCCTCCTTGGAAGAGAAAGGGGTGCAATATTTGAAAGTCGCTGTCACCTATACTCATTTGATCCAATTTTAACATCGAAAATTTTCCGTGAAGTTGAGGTTGTAAACCTGCAAATTCTCGAAATAATTGAAAGGAAAGTTGCGTATGTGAAAGATCTAAGCAATTAAAAGAAAATGTTAGTTCAGATGAAGAACCTGCTAAATTTTGTAATTGTCCTGCTTCCGCTGTTCCTGTAAGCGGTGTTGGGATTTGAAAAACAAAGCTTCGATTTTGATTTTCATATGATCGAGGAGCCCATAAAGTTGAAATGAATGAGCGCACTAATGCAAGATGAATCAAAACTTCTTTCAAATCATTTGTTAAGGGTTTATATGAAAATTTCTCATAACCAATCCGAACAGCATTTTTAAAATTGCTTAAACTTTGAAGAGTGTAGGTCTCTTGTGCGCGCTCTTTTAAAAATACTGAAACGAGTCCAGAATGTTCTTTTAATTTTTCCGCTCCATATTCCTGGATCATACGATCAATAATTTTATAACGATATGTATCCCCTAAGATTTTTAAGAAGCTATCCACTGTTTCAACCTGTTGTGGTACATTATGATATTGAGAGATCGGTTGCCGTTGAAGAAGGCTCTTCGCGTGCTCATACACAGTTATGAATATGTCATCTTGTGTTGATTGATCCGACGTGACATCATCGAGTTTTCGTTTTTTAGACTTGGGCTCCTCTGTGTCCCTTCCTATAGCATCTTCCAAACTACTAGAGATCGCTTGATAAATGAAAGTAAAATTAAAAAGTGTAAATAATAAGAATGTAACAATAAAGTTTCGTTTAACCATGATAAATCTCCCCTTTTAAGAGTATTATCTAAGCATCAAAAATAGGAGAAAGCAAGTAGACAAGTTTAAGAATAATTTTCTTCTTATAAGGCTAAGATTTTTAAAAATGTTTCACGTGAAACATTTTTGGAGAAACTCATCGAAAAAGTAAACACAAAATTGGAAGATTTATCAAAAGATAAATTATAACTGAAACCCCGCTTCTTACCGCGGCGAAGTCTCTGGCATAGCGTGCGTCACGAGGATGACAAAAGAGAGGGCATGTAAAACAATGTGATGTCGGAGAATTTTGTAAATCATTACAATTCTAACTCCAAAGGACTTGTCCTTAAAAAAATGTACAAGGCACCTTCTCCACCATGTTCTTGTGGTGCTTTCGCCCAAGAGCCCACTAAAGCTTTTAGGGGGGGTTGCTGAAGCCACTTTGGAACAGCATCTTTAAGTGTCACGCGAGGCACTCCTTCGTGATCCAAAGATCCAGAACGTTGCCCCTTTCCCGTAATCACAAGGACAACTTTTAAATGCTGGTGAGAAGCAGCCCATAAAAAAACCGATAACTCCTGATATGCTTCTTTTAATGTTAGTCCATGAAGATCCAATTTCTTTTCAACTTTGGCATTGCGCGTCTTTTTTCGAGAAATTCCATGAACTTTGTTCTTCTCTAAAAATGTTTCACGTGAAACATTTTCAAGCGGAACCTTATTTAAGAACGCTTTGAGAGGATGTTGCGAGCGACGTTGAATTTTTTTAGGCCTCTTTTCAACAGTTGACGGAAAAGAGATTGCCTTTACGTGATTTAAAAAGTTCTTCCAAGCCTCATCTGAATCATCTTTCATTCAGAAAAGCCTTTAAATTCAATAGTTTTTGGCACAAGAAAATAGAGATCTCCTGCCGCTTTCATGGCTCCCGCCAATTCCCCAGCTTGATCGCCTGTCCCCCAATAAAAATCGCCCCGAATAGGTCCTTTAATCGCGCCACCCACATCTTGAGCGACCATAAATCTTTGCAGGGGACTTTCAGAAGCACAGGGCGCCTCAGCAGACAACCATAAAGGCATCCCCATTGCAATAACACGCGGATCAACAGCCAAACTTCTTTTTGGCGTTAAGACTGATCCTTGCCGTCCAATCGGCCCTTCTTGTCCCCCTAAGTCTTTAAAAAAGACAAAAGATTCATTCTGATAAAGAATTTCATCTATTTTTTGAGGGTTTTCTTGAAGCCACTGTTTAATACCCTTCATTGTTGCTTGCTCAGGTTTCAAATAACCTTGTTCCAAAATGTACTTGCCAATAGAGGTATAAGGATAACCATTCGTGCCATCATAATTAAGACGACGCCAGTGATTTTCAAATTCAAGCTTTCCAGAGCCTTGAATATGCATAAAATACAGATCTACTTTGTCTGCAACCCACGCAATTTCTAAAGCACGATCACGAAGAACACCAGAGGATAAATCACGTCGAGAAAAGTAAGGCTTTAAGGTCTTTTCTTGGATACTTCCTGCAATGCGATATCCTGCTAAGGCAGAATGAAAACGACCAAGATCTTCTATGACGATAAGCTCGGGGGGACGTTGATAGACGGGATATTGAAACTCAGGTGTTGGAACACTTGAGGCTTTCAAACAAGGCTCAAAATAGCCTGTAAATAAACCTTTTGATTGGCCTTCATAAAAAAGATGATACGCTTTAAAATAGGTTTTCAGAAAATAATAAAACTGATCTTCTTTAACTTCACTATTTAAAACTTCTTCCCATGCAGCGCGTGTCCCTGCGACGCCAAAGTTTGTGTCAAAAGGCAATGATCTCAATACCTCTGCTGAACGTTTCCAAGCCAAACAAGCATCTTTTAGATTGTCTTTAGAAAAACCTGGAAGGTGCTCGACTGAAAGCTCTTGAAAAGAAAAATTTTTGAAATTGATAGAAATAAGCGCAGGAGATGTTGTCATTATTGATCCGTCTTTATTAAAGTCCAATTGCGCTCTTTCGCATATAGGTCACGAGAAAATGTCCATAAATCAATGATTTGTTCGCTTTGTTTTGGGTCTCCTTCAATGATTTCACCTTTTTCGTCACGGGTGAGGTGAATTTGCTCTGACGTGAAACGTACTGTTATACTTGCCTCCGTCCCTTCTAATTTTAGATCTGTAATTTCGGGTGTTTCAATTGTGACAATGGTTGTTTCTAAGCTTTCTTTATTCTCTTCTCTTTCTTTTATCGCTTGTTGAAAATCTTGATAAATTTCAGAAGACAGCAAAGGCTTCAATGTTTTTAAATCACTTCTTGCATACGCCATCACAATCATTTCAAAGGCACGTGTCGCGCCTGTCAAAAATTGATTTAAAGAAAACCGAGAATCGATCGAAAGAATCTGACTATAAACTTTTCGAAGACCAGGCCCGATAAGATCTTTTTCAGAAGAAACGTTGAGAAAGTCTTTGTTTTTTTCATGATCTCCCACCTCATCAGGCGTGTCTGTTCTACGCTGTGATTGCTCAAATCCCGTTCTTTGCCCCAAAACTGAGATCAATTTAAAGATTATCATGCCAGCAATAAACGCAAGAATCAAAATCTCTATCAGCTGTCCCATTTATCTCTCCTAAACTCTTCTTTTTATCCTTATATTGTCATTCACTAAAAAACCATGATAAAGTTCGACCACTAAAAAATATTTAAGGAGATCATAATGGCCAAAAACGAAACACAAAAGTCTAAAAAATTAAATGGTACTTCAGGCATGGAACCAAGTGCGAATATTCCTGCTATGCCTTTAATGGTAAATGCCCAATATGTAAAAGATATTTCTTTTGAAAACCCCAATCCTTTACAAAGCTTAAACATTGAAGATGATCAAGCCCCAGAGATTGAATTAAATATAGATATTCAAGCCCAACCTGTTGGTGAAAGTTCTTATGAGGTTACGCTTCATTTAACAGCTAAAGCCCAACAGAATAAGCAAAAAATGTTTATAGCCGAGCTTCAATATGCGGGTGTCTTTACGCTTGTAAGCAACCTTCCCCAAGAAGCGGTGCATCCAATTCTTATGATTGAATGTCCTCGCCTTTTATTCCCTTATGCGCGGAATTTAATTTCGATCTTAACGCGCGAAGGTGGTTTCCCAGCGCTTATGCTAAGTCCTATAGATTTCTTAGAGCTTTATCGAAATCAATATGGATCAGGCGATGAGGCTAACGAGAGCGCCACAGCGGGTTCTTAAGCTTATCTAAGAAAGCTTGATGGTTTTCTAATTCATCCGCCGGGATTTCAAAAGATCGCGGTGGATAAAACTTTTTCTCAGTTACTTCGGTCGTTGCGATCGTAGATTTCAAAGCCAAGTTAAGGGTCGGTTGACGCCCACCTTTAAGTTCTAGATAAACTTCAGCGAGCAATTCAGCATCTAACAAAGCGCCATGCTTAATCCGATTTGAATTATCAATCTCAAATCGTTTACATAATGCATCAAGGCTTGCAGGCGACCCTGGAAAGAGTCTTTTCGCAAGAGCAAGCGTATCAATCGCTCTTTCAGAAGGTAAGCTTGGCTTATTAAGGCGTTCAAGTTCTGCATTTAAGAATTTCATATCAAAACGTGCATTATGAATGACTAAAGGACTTTCGCCAATAAAATCAAGGAATTGATCGTGAATGTCGTTAAATTTTGGATGATCTTTTAAAAAGTCATAAGAAAGACCATGAACGTTAAAAGCCTCAATTGGGACATCACGCTCAGGATTGATATATTTATGGAAAACCGCTCCTGTAGGGACAAAATTGATGAGCTCAAGACACCCAATTTCCACGAGCCTATGCCCCTCAGATGGCTCAAATCCAGTCGTTTCTGTATCCAGGACAATTTCACGCATGGCTTAAACAAATCCTCTCAAGATGAGTTAAAAGTTCTCTCAAGATATGAACGCGCGAACGCGAAGTATCAAGCGTAAAATCGGCCCGTTTGATTTTCTCTGATTGGGGAAGTTGTCGTGCTCTAATTTTTTGGAAATACGCTTCCGTCATTAAACTCCGCTTTAAAACTCGCTCTCTTTGAAGAGCCTCATCTGTATGCACGACAAGCGTAAAATCACACAATATTTCCAGCTCCGCTTCAAATAGAAGCGGTACTTCTAAAACGATTAAAGGGATGCCTTGAAGCCTTGCTGAATCAATCACTTTGATCAAAGCTTCTTTCACTAAAGGATGAAGAATTTTTTCAAGGTAAGGAAGTAAAGAAGCGTCTCTTACCATATGATCAGCGAGGACACGACGCTCTATTTTTCCATTTTTTACTAAGAAGGGATAGTCATATTGAAGTTGCTTTATAATAAAAGGCGAAGTCTCGTACAGGGTATGGACTAGCTGATCTGCATCAATTACTGGAATCTTTAAATGCTTTAAAATCCTTGCAACTGTTGATTTTCCAGTCCCAATTGAACCTGTTAGCCCTAAGACACAAGGTAATTCCATTTCTCTCCCTTTATAAAGCTTGTGGATAAAATTATGATAAGCGTCGAATAAAAGGAAGGCAATATCCTCTTCGCAAAGAATAATGCACAAGTAACCACAGTTGTTGAGAGGTTATCCACAAGAGGATAACGCTGGGAAAAAATGTGAAAAAAGTGAGGATAAAAAATTAAAAATATAATTATTTGCTTATTGGGGTTGTTCTCGGTAAAAAATAAAAAGGGACTGTGGATAAGAGTTATCCTCAAGACAACATCATCAACAACCTTTTTATATTAAGTAATAATATTAAATGACGCTCATAAAATTATTCCAAGAAAAGAAAAACCGCCAATCCTATTGTTGGATTATGCGTCAAGCAGGTCGATATCTTCCTGAGTATAAGAAACTTAGAGCAAAATACCCCTCTTTCTTGGATCTTTGTTTAAACCCCACCGCCGCAGCTGAAGTCACCCTCCAGCCCTTAAAGCGGTTCGATTTGGATGCCGCGATTATTTTTTCGGATATCCTTATTGTCCCCTATGCTTTAGGACAGGATTTGGCGTTTATAGAGGGGCAAGGACCCGTGTTAGATAGAATTGAGGTGCCTTCCGACATTCAGCGTCTGGTCGCCAATTACGACCGTTTTACGCCCACGTGTGAGGCCTTAACGAGAGTTAAGTCATCTTTACCGCAATCTATTAACTTAATTGGATTTGCGGGAGCCCCTTGGACGGTTGCGTGCTATATGCTAGAAGGAAAATCTTCGAAAGCTTTTGACCGTGCCAAAGCCTTTGCATTTCGTTATCCTGAAGCTTTTTCAGAGTTACTAGACCTCATCACGAAGACGACCATTGCTTATCTTAAAAAACAAGTTGAGGCAGGGGCTCAAGTGCTGCAGATTTTTGAATCTTGGGGAGAAGCTGTGCCCGATTGCCTTGTAGAGTCGGTCGTCTATAAGCCAACACAAGAGATCCTTCAGTCTTTAAAAGCCTCTTTTCCGCATGTACCTATTCTAGGCTTTCCACGAGGTCTTGGCGAAAAAACTCAGGATTATCAACAACGAACGGGAGTTGATGGCGTAAGTTTGGATGCGCGACTCTCGCTAGAATGGGTAAAGAAAACCTTTAAGGAAAATGTGGTCTTACAAGGGGGAATAGATCCTCAAGTGCTTGTTGTTGGGGGGGATTTATTGAAGCGAGAAGTTGAAAGATATCGCGCATTGGAACGCCAAGGTCCTTATATTTTTAATTTAGGGCATGGCATTGTTCCAGAAACCCCGATTGAGCATGTGGTCGATTTTATAAAATATATTAAAGGATCTTAAAGAATGAGCAGAAAGGCTGTTGTTCTTTTAAATTTAGGGGGGCCTGATACCCTTGAAGCCGTTCAACCTTTTTTATTTAATCTTTTTAATGATCGCGCAATTTTATCACTTCCCCTGCCGTTTAGGACTTTGCTGGCCTTTATACTTGCGAAAAGACGGACAAAAGAGGCGCAAGAGATCTATGCTCAATTGGGGGGTGGTTCTCCTATCTTGGCGAATACCCATCTTCAAGCAAAAGCTTTAGAGAACATCTTAGGACAGGATTGGCGTGTCTTTATTGCGATGCGTTACTGGCATCCGTTAATCAATGAGACGATAAGGGAGATTAAAGCGTATTCTCCAACGGAAATTATTTTAGTTCCGCTTTATCCTCAATTTTCAACGACGACGACAGCTTCTTCTTTTCGCGAATGGCAACATGTGACTCAAAAAGAGGGATTTCACGTTCCAACACGTCGGCTCTGTTGTTATCCTCATCAAAAGGGTTTTATTGAAGCAAACTGCAAGCTTATTCAACAAACACTTGGCGATGAAAAGCGGCCTTATCGTGTGCTTTTCTCGGCACATGGACTGCCAGAAAGAATTATTAAAAAGGGAGATCCTTACCAATCTCACGTTGAACTTACCGCAAAAGCGATCGCGACGCAGCTTGGACTTAAAGATTTTTCAGTTTGCTATCAATCTAAAGTAGGGCCATTAAAGTGGTTAACCCCTTCAATTGATGAGGAAATTAAACGCGCAGGCCAAGAGCTAAAAGGGGTTGTAATTGTGCCTCTTTCCTTTGTCTCTGAACATTCAGAAACCCTTGTTGAACTTGATGTTCAATATCAGGTGTTTGCTTATGCTCAAAAAGTTCCTTTTTATTTGAGGGTTCCAACAGTCGGGACACACCCTCTTTTTATAGATGGGTTGGCTCAGATGATAAAAATAGTTGGTTCTGAAGTAACTTCTGGGGTTGCCTCTTTCAAATGTGCTTCCCAATTTACCCAATGTTTGTGTCGAGGAAAATGATGAGCGAATATTTAGCGAGCTATTATCTAGTTATTAAAAGCGTTCATATCATTTTTGTGATTTGTTGGATGGCGGCTCTTTTTTATCAGCCTCGCCTTTATGTTTACCACGCGACAGCTAAGCCAGGTTCTGAGTTATACACAACCCTTTGTACGATGGAAAAAAGGCTTGCACGCATTATTATGACCCCGGCAATGCTGTTGACATTTATAAGCGGTGGATTATTGTTAATGGTTCCTGGAATTGTTGTGAGCCCTATGGGATGGATTCACGCAAAATTATTTTTAGTCTTTATTTTAGCAGGCTATCACGGCTTTTTAATTCGTTGGATGAAAAATTTTGAGACTCTCAAAAACCAGCATTCCCAACGCTTTTATCGACTTATTAATGAAATTGCACCGCTTTTAATGATTTTTGTTGTCTTTCTTGTTGTCATGAAACCATTTTAAGAGTATATGTATGGTGGATCGAGATTCTCAGGTCCAAAATCCCTTTCAAATGGTACGTATTAATTGATTCAATGAGAGTATAATAATTTATGAACATCCAAGAGCTTAAGCTTAAATCGCCAGCTGATCTGTTGGCAATTGCCGAAGAACATGAAATTGAAAACGCAAGTTCCCTAAAAAAACAAGACCTTATCTTTGCCATCCTTAAACAACTTGCGAGCAAAGACATTCCGATTTACGGTGGAGGTGTTCTTGAAATTTTGCAGGATGGCTATGGTTTTTTACGCTCTCCTCAAATGAACTTTCTTGCGGGACCAGATGACCTTTATGTTTCACCGAGCCAAATCCGACGCTTTGGTCTGCGTACCGGCGATGTACTTGATGGCCAAATCCGCGCCCCTAAAGAAGGAGAGCGTTATTTTGCACTTTTAAAGTTAAACACGATTAACTTTGAGGACCCAGAACAAGCTAAGCATCGGATTAATTTTGATAATTTGACGCCTCTTTATCCTAATCAACGTCTTAAAATGGAGATTGATAATCCAGAAAATGGGGATCTTACGACGCGCGTGGTTGATCTTATCTCCCCCCTTGGAAAAGGTCAGCGTGCCCTTATTACTGCGCCGCCTCGAACGGGTAAAACAGTTATGTTGCAACAAATCGCGAACGCTATTTCTATAAATCATCCAGAAGTTTATCTTATTGTTTTGTTGATTGATGAGCGTCCTGAAGAAGTCACGGATATGGCGCGTTCTGTAAAGGGAGAAGTTTTAAGTTCGACTTTCGATGAACCTGCTAGCCGCCACGTACAAGTAGCAGAAATGGTGATTGAAAAAGCCAAAAGACTTGTCGAAGGAAAGCGCGATGTCGTTATTTTGTTAGACTCTATTACACGTCTTGCACGCGCTTATAACACGATTGTTCCGTCTTCTGGTAAGGTTTTGACGGGAGGTGTTGATGCGAATGCCCTTCAACGTCCAAAACGTTTCTTTGGGGCTGCGCGTAATATTGAAGAAGGTGGATCTTTGACAATTATTGCAACAGCGTTGGTAGAAACGGGCTCAAGAATGGACGAAGTTATTTTCGAAGAATTCAAAGGAACTGGTAACGCTGAAATTATTTTGGATCGTAAGCTTTCTGATAAAAGAATCTTCCCTGCAATTGATATTACGCGATCCGGTACACGAAAAGAAGAATTACTTGTTGAAAAAAGCGAGCTTTCCAAAGTATGGGTTCTCAGGCGCATTTTGGCACCTATGGGCGCAAACGATGCGATGGAATTCATGCATGACAAGTTAAGAGCGACTAAAAACAATCAAGACTTCTTTACCTCGATGAATTCATAACTTAATGAATTTAAAGGATTTTCTTGCTTCTCAGGGAGAAAATGTTTCACGTGAAACATTTTTGGCCCTGAGGATTTATCAAGAAGAGCTTTTTAAATGGCAAAAAGCCATCAATCTTGTTTCAAATACAACGCTTAAAGATAGTGAAGAACGTCATTTCTTAGATAGTGCTCAGCTCTTAAACTTCATTCCGTCTTCTTCTCAAATAATTATCGATGTTGGAAGTGGTGCGGGATTTCCGGGGCTAGTTTTATCTTTGCTTCAATCTTGCCCCGTTATTTTAGTCGAATCTGACCATCGCAAGTCCACTTTTTTAAATCAAGTTATTTTAAAAACGCAATCCTCCGCAAAAGTAATTTGTGATCGTGTAGAAGCCATTACTCACTTAAAAGCAGATGTTATTACGTCACGAGGCTTTGCCCCCCTTCGTCGCCTTTTGGAACTAACGTTTCCTCTTATAACGACAGAAACAACTTTTTTGCTACTCAAGGGAAAAAATCATTTAGAAGAAATAGAAGAAGCTCAAAAAGAATGGCATTTTAAAATTACAATTCATCCTAGTATTACAGATTGCCAAGGAAGAATTTTAGAGGTAAAAGAAGTAAGCACAAAAGTAAAATGAGGATGAAATGACTGTCATTGCTATTGCAAATCAAAAAGGTGGGGTAGGCAAAACAACGACGACGATTAACCTCGCAACGGCACTCGCGGCTAGTCTTAAAAATGTTTTGATGATCGACCTTGATCCACAAGGAAATGCGTCGACAGGAATGGGATTTTATGGAAGAGAGCGGAAAAGTGGAAGTTATGAAGTTCTTTTAGGTCTTCAAAAAGCCTCAGAATGTATTATCAAAACCCGGATTCCTCACTTATCCATTCTTCCTGCTTCGCCCCATTTATCTGGTGCCGAAGTTGAGCTTGTTTCTCTGCCTCAGCGAGAGTTTAAACTCAAACAAGCGCTAGAGGAAGTTGAGGAAGAATATGATTACATTTTAATTGATTGCCCTCCTTCGCTTGGATTTTTAACCCTAAACGCCTTAACGTCAGCCAATCACGTTCTCGTACCTTTACAATGCGAATTTTATGCGCTTGAAGGTTTAAGCCAACTTATGAATACAGTTCGGCGTGTTCAAGGCCGACTTAATTCACAACTTACTTTGTTAGGCATTGCCTTAACAATGTACGATAAACGAAATGTTCTTTCCGAACAGGTTGCTGAGGACGTGCGAACTCATTTTAAAGAGCTTGTCTTTAAAAATCCAATCCCCCGCAATGTGAAAATTTCAGAAGCACCTTCGCATGGAACGCCTGTTTTGCTTTATGATGTCAGAAGCTCAGGGTCTCTTGCTTACATGAAACTAGCCAGTGAGGTTTTGCAACAAACGCAGGGAAGAAAATATGTCGAACTCGCCAATTAATCGCTCTTCTTTAGGGCGCGGATTAGATGCTCTTTTAGGGCCAGATCCAGATATTATTCCTCAACAAAATTCCCAGATTCGCAAAGTATCCATCCATGAGATTTGTCCCGGGAAGTACCAACCTCGCGAACATTTTGATCAAGAACCTTTTGAAACGCTTGTTGAGTCAATCCGTGAGAAAGGTGTGATTCAACCGATTCTAATCAGGCCTATTCACAATGGTATGGCGAATTATGAAATTGTTGCAGGGGAACGTCGTTGGCGTGCTGCAAAGCAAGCAGGGCTTCAAGAAATTCCTGCCCTGATTAAACAATTAAATGACCGAGAAGCTCTGGAAATTGCGCTTATTGAAAACATCCAACGTCATGATTTAAATATTTTGGAAGAAGCTCAAGGCTATAAGCGATTAATGGAAGAATTTGACTATACACAAGAAGATTTAGCCAAATCTCTGAGCAAGAGTCGTAGCCATATTGCAAATACGCTTCGCCTTTTAAATTTACCTGGCAGCCTTCGAGACTACATTCGTCAAGGAAAAATGACGGCAGGTCATGCACGTGCCCTTTTAGGGGCCAAAAATCCAGAAATGGTTGGAGAAAAAGTCGTTAGCCAAGGCTTAAATGTTCGCCAAACAGAACGTCTTATTCAAAAGCAAAACAATCCTACAGCCAAAAAAGAACGACGCCCTTCTGCTTTTATGGCACGCGCCTATAGTGAAGATGATAAATCAATGCTCGAGAATCAGCTTAAAGACGTCTTTAATCTTGCTGTGGCGCTTGATTTGAAGAATGAGGGTGGGCGTTTAACTATTCACTTCAATACTTTAGAAGAACTCGATCATCTGGTTGCAAGACTGTTAGCCGGAAGCCATTGAAGCAATCTTTGTAAAAGATAATTCTCTGGAAGATTCGATTGCCATTTAACGGCCGTCTCAAGATCTAAAAGAAGCAAAAGCAAACGACTTGCTTGTAAAGGCGGTAACAGAGTACTTTTGTAATAAGCACCTTCTGAACCCTTTAAACTACGAAAAGCCTCAGCCTGAAGAAAACGAAGAAGAGAAATATCCTGCGCCTCATCTCGCTTTAAAATGTTCCAAGCTTGTGTAAAGGTTATACAATCACCTTTAAAGAAAGCCTCTTTCATTTTAAAAAGATCGCTTTCTTCTTTAGGAATAAAAAGCTCTTGAAGATCAGCAGACGAAAAGGACCCATTCGCAGACAACAAAGCTAATTTTTGAAGTTGGCTTTCAAACATCAAAGGATTAGACATCAAGCTCTCAATAATGATTTTCTTTGTTTCCGCGGGAAGATTTAAAGATGTCTCTTCGCAGAAATCATTCACGACCTTGGTTATTTCAGACATTTCAACGGTATAAGAAGGGATAGCCACAACAGAAGGGTGTTTAAGAGCAAAATCAACAAGCTTTGCTTTTGAAGTTAGGTTAGGATTGGTTAAAATATAATAGTGTGATCCCTGATTGATAACTTTTTCGATCTCTTTTAAAAGGCGATCATTTGCGCGTCGGTAAACATAGACGACAGAAGAAGGTTCTGTCTCAAATAGGCTAAGCGAAGAAGTTTCTGGAATAATAAAATCTTCAAGGAAAGAGACCTGAAGAGAAGGATTTGCTTTCTTAAGATATTTAATAATCACTTTTTCTCGGAAATAAACAAGATTTTCATTATTTCCATAAATTAGAAAACCTTTAGTCTGAGGGGGTATTTTTTCTAAAAACGAAGAAAATTGAGTAACTTTCATAAAAAGGCATCCTAGGTATTAAAAGGCATCTTAAGCTGCCTCAGCCAAAGATAAATCCGACCAAATTTCAGCCAAAGCTTGAACGAGATCATGAATCATTTCTGGGGTATGAGCAGCAGAGGGTGTTAAGCGTAAACGTTCGGTGCCAATCGGTACAGTTGGATAATTAATAGGTTGAATATAAATTTTATAATGATGCAAGAGGCGGTCCGTAATTTCTTTACATTTCTGGGCATCCCCAACTATAAAAGGCACGATATGGCTGTCATTTTGCAAAAAAGGCAGGTCTTTTTCTTTTAGCTTTTTCTTTAAATAATGGACATTAAATTGATGTTGATCGCGAAGGCGAGAATTCGTTTTTAGAAAGTTAATGCTTGCGACTGCGCCAGCAACGATAGCTGGTGGCAGGGAAGTTGTGAAAATAAAGCCAGGCGCAAAACTTCTTATAAAATCAACGATCTCCCTCTTGCCTGTAATATAACCTCCAATAAGGCCAAAGGCCTTCCCAAGTGTTCCTTGAAGAATATCAATTTCACTTTCAAGGCCGAGAGCTTGGGCAATGCCACCTCCTTGGGGTCCATAGAGACCAGCGCTGTGAACTTCATCGAGATACGTCAGGGCATTATATTGCTTAGCAAGGGCGCATATTTCTTTGAGGGGGCTAAAATCGCCGTCCATTGAATAGACAGACTCAAACACAATGATTTTAGGACTTTCTAGAGGGATGGACGATAAAAGCGCTTCAAGATGATTTACATCATTATGGCGAAAAATCTTTTTCTCCGCGCGGCTATTGCGGATCCCATGAATAATGGAAGCGTGGTTCTTTTCGTCTGAAAGAAAAACACAGTTGGGTAAACAGGTTCCTAGTGTTGCAAGGGTTGTTTCATTGGCGACATAACCGGATGTAAAGACAAGGGCCGCTTCTTTGTTATGGAAATCACTTAAAGCTTTTTCAAGAGCAACATGAGAATAGGTATTCCCTGAAATATTGCGTGTTCCTCCGGACCCTGCCCCTGAGCGTTTTAACGTCTCTATCATGCCCTTAAGCACTTCAGGGTGTTGTCCCATACCCAAGTAGTCATTACTGCACCACACGGTCACTTCTTTTTGAGAATCGCCGCTTATGGCATAGGGAAATTGCCCCACGCGCCGTTCCAAGTTCAAAAAGGTCCGATATCTTTTTTCTTGTCGCAGGCGGTCAAGCTCTTGTGTGAAAAAACTTTGGTACATCATGTTTATGAATAAATTACCTTTAAAAAATTACTATATACACTTATAAGCATTTCCAAAAATTCGCAAAACATAATATTTTCTTGATTTATTTTACTATGGGACTAAAAATGCATCATAAAAATACGAAGAAAGACACCCTAAATGTTTAAAAAGACACTTTTGTTCAATGTAATCAGTATAATCGCTTTATGGGCGCCAAGCTTCTGTTTTGCAACGGATGATCAAGAAAATCCTTCACAATTCACATGCCTGTATTTAAGAGATTCTGTTGAACCAGCTGAAGAAGATCCTTTTAAGGAAAGGTCAAGAATTTTGTCTCAGGATCTTAGACAAACAATCAAAGAAAAATTTCCTGAAAGAATTACATTTTATGAAATGTTAGAAAAGGATCAAGCTTCCAGCTTAAGTACTGATTTTCGTAAAGAAGTTGGACCTTTTTTAATTGATTATGACGTATTATTAGGCAAAGGAGAAGAAGGAGAAGTTTATTTAGCACAAGACAAAAGAAGTGGGGTTTATACAGCCGTAAAAATTTGTTCTATTTATAAAAAAACGACAAAGGAAATTGAAGAACATAGTGCAGAATACCAAGCATTTTTGTCGTTACAAAGATGTTTTGGCTTCTATTGTCAAAAAATCAAATCACCAATGTACGGAGATGTTTTTAGCACTTACTTATTTGTTTCTCTTATTGACGGTAAGGAAATTTACCATTACCAATTTTCAGGAATTAAATTATTAGGGGTGGAATACAATGAAAAAGAAAATATTGTTAAGTATAAAAACTTAGCAAACAATGTGATGTTGTTAAGATCAATAGTAGATGAGCTGCGTTATCTTCATAAATGTGGCGTCGCGCAAAATGATATAAGCACGACCAATACAATGTTCACTTCTGCCATGAAATTTGTTCTTGTTGATCTTATTCCAGCAGGTAAAGTTGATACGAATAGTTCAGTAAGAGATGATCAATGCGATATCGTGTACTATCTTCCATTTGTTTATTATGCCTTGGGGATTCGACACATTCTAGATAGAGATAATTATACTTTAAAAGCTGTCGTTCCTCAGCCTGTAATGAATTTACATCATGCCATACGGCCGAATAAACCAGGATTACCGATGTGTCACAACAGAGATTTCTCCCTTGCTGAGTTAGATAAGGCCGTGTCGACTTTAGAGAAAGAAATCCTCTCAACCGATACTAAGCCTTAAGAATTCACAAGATAGCTCGCGAGTAATGATTTAATATCTTGGGCAAGAATTTCCATAGCGCGAAGGCGCGTTTTTTCTTCCGTAACAAGAGCAGGAATAGAAGAAAAGTCAGCTTGTGAACCAATGGAAAATCCTGACATTAAATCGAGCTTATCTGAAAGAATAACTTCGCGAGAGATGGCGTGAATTAAGATAACATCAGCGGTATACTGAAGTTGCGCTCGTTTCGCCGTGGCATCTTTACGAAGGGCCAAATCTAGGCGTTTTTCATCCACAGTAATCTTTAAAATATATTCAGGATTTTTAGGCTCACCATAAGGGGTTAAAATATCAAGAAGATGATTTCTCAAGACTTGACCTGTTCGATCTGGAATTTGCTTAATTTTTATTTGAGCCAGTTTCTCCGTCGCTTGTGATGTTGGTGCATACAAAGGTTGGAAACCGCAGCTACTTAGCCCTAAGGCCCCTAAAATAAGAAAAAAATTAACCCACAACAATGTTGACCACCTTATTTGGAATAACAATAATTTTACGAATAGTTTGAGAGCCCACAACTTTTTGGACATTCTCTAAAGAAAGAGCAGCTTTTTCAAGTGCCGATTGATCTTGGTCCTTTGGACATTCAAAAGTTCCTCTCAATTTTCCGTTGACCTGAACGGCAATCGTCAAAGAAGAGTCCTCAGTAAGGGCTTCCTCAAAAGATGGCCATGAAGTATCAACAAGAAGCGTTGTATGCCCTAAAGACGCCCAGATTTCTTCTGCAAGGTGGGGAATAACCGGATTGATGACAATAATCAAAGATTCTAAAGCTTCTCTTAAAATCGCACCATTTATTTGGGATAGATCTTTGAGATTACCCAAAAAATTACTAAATTCTCTTACTTGAGCCACATAACGGTTAAGTTGAAAGGCTTGAATTGAAAAAGTAACGTCTTTAATAAGACGATGCGTCATCCGACGAAGTATTTTTTCATCTTCATTCAACGTGTCTGGAATTTTCGCCGTGAATGGCCCTAGGAAAGGCTTAAAGGTATCTGTTAGGGTCCAAATACGATTTAAGTACTTCCATATGCCCTGAGCCCCTAAATCGGTCCATTCTAAATCGCGATCAGGAGGGCTATCAGAAATCATAAAAAGACGCGCTGTGTCTGCCCCATAATCGCGCGTTATTGTTTCTGGATCGACAACATTCTTTTTAGATTTGCTCATTTTTTCAGAACGGCCTCGAATAACGGGGGCGCTGTCTGAAATCCGAACTAATTTACCTTGGGGGTCAGTTCCAACTTCTGAAGGAAAAACCCACTCGTTGTGCTCGGTGCGATAAGTTTCGTGCGTAACCATCCCTTGAGCAAGAAGAGATTTAAAGGGTTCTTTACAGGTTAAGTAACCACTTTTTACAAGAGCTCGGCTGAAAAACCGGGCATAAAGAAGGTGGAGGATGGCGTGCTCAATTCCGCCAATATACTGATCTACAGGAAGCCAATAAGCTGTTTCTTCTGGTGAAATAGGTTGTTCTGAACGCGGGGCGCAGAAACGGGCAAAATACCATGAAGACTCAAAAAAAGTATCTAATGTATCAGTTTCTCTCTCAGCTGGTTGATGGCAAGCAGGGCAGGTTGTAATTTTCCATGTTGGATGTCGGTCAATCGGGTTTCCTGGTTGATCGAAATTAACATCTTCTGGAAGGACAACAGGCAACTGATTTTCAGGAACAGGCAGAATTCCACAAGAAGGACAATGAACCATAGGAATCGGGCATCCCCAATAACGTTGCCTTGAAATGCCCCAATCGCGTAGACGATAAGTAATAACAGGCTCACCAACTTTTAAATCAGACAGTTTCTTAAGCATAGCTTCCTTGGCTTGTGGAACGGAAAGACCATCAAGAAAGTCAGAATTAAAAAGAAGTCCATCTTCCAAAAAAGGCTCAGTTAAGGGCTGAGAAGAATTAGAAGGATGATTTTCTGGTCGAATAACAGGAAGAATCTCAAGTTGATATTTTTTAGCAAACTCAAAATCCCGTTGATCATGGGCGGGGCATCCAAAAATAGCGCCTGTTCCGTATTCCATAAGCACAAAATTCGCAATATAGAGAGGTAACAAGCGATCTTTAAGGATAGGATGTTCGACATGGAAACCTGTGTTAAAACCAAGCTTTTCAGCCTTCTCAAGGGCTTCTTCGCTAACGCCTGTTTTATTACATTCTTGAACAAATTCTTTTAAAGCCGGATTGTTTTCAGCCCATCTTTCAGTCAAAGGATGATGGGGCGATAGAGCACAAAAACTTGCTCCAAAAAGCGTGTCTGGACGCGTTGAAAAAACTTGAATCGTTTCTGGAAGCTCTTTGATCTTAAATGTAATTTGAGCTCCTTCAGATCGTCCAATCCAATTACGTTGCATCGTCACAACGCGCTCAGGCCAATCTTTAAGTTCATTCAAGCCTTCAAGAAGTTCTTCAGCATAAGCGGTAATTTTTAAATACCATTGTGCGAGCTTACGACGCTCAACTTTAGCTCCAGATCGCCATCCACGACCATCAATTACTTGCTCATTTGCTAAAATACTATTTTCAACAGGATCCCAATTCACAAAGCTTTCTTTGCGATAAATAAGCCCCTGTTTATAAAGCTCAAGGAAAAGCTTTTGTTCATGGCCATAATAACCTGGATGACACGTTGCAAGTTCCCGGTCCCAATCATAAGCAAGCCCAATTGATTTTAATTGTTCTCGCATGATTTTAATATTTTGATAAGTCCAATGCGCTGGATGACTTTTCGTTTGAATAGCGGCATTCTCTGCGGGTAGTCCAAAAGCATCCCATCCCATAGGATGCATTACATTATAGCCTTGTGCTTTCTTAAAACGAGCTAAAACATCTCCGATGACATAATTGCGGACATGTCCAATATGAATGCGCCCAGAAGGGTAAGGAAACATTTCCAGAACATAATACTTGGGTTTCTGGGCATCTAGTTTTGCCTTAAATGTTCCTAGTTCATCCCATTTTTTTTGCCATTTAGCTTCTGCAACGCGATGATTATAGCGCTCAGCCATTATTTCCTCTATTTGCCGCTATCAATACGTAATTGGCGCGCACGCGTCAAAATAACATTTTCAAGCTGCGTCGCGGTTTGTGCATCAACAGGTTGATCAATCCAGTCATTTCCTTGACGTTTTTGACGGAAAACCGAAACTTTTACACCATCAGCACGCAATTGACGGTCAATAATTAAAATATCAACCTTAATGCGTTCATTTGGCGTTGTGCTTGGGCTATACCATTCTGTAAGAATAACGCCCCCGAAAGGATCTGCGCTTTTTAAGGGAATAAAAGAAATGGTGTCTAAAGAAGCGCGCCATAAGAAGCTGTTAACGCCAACGCCAATTTCACCTTTGTTTGAAGAATCTCGATCTCCACCAAATGTAAAGGCGTCATCCCCAAAAACTTTATCCATATCATGGTATTTTTGCTCACGCCGTGTTTGAATTTTTTCATCATTAGAAACATTCATATTTTCGCAAGCACTTAAGAAAATAGCCCCACTTAAGAGAATAAAAGAATTTTTTCTTATCATCGTTTTTCCTTTTGAAGATACGTTTAACAGGTATGAGGGGTTGTTAAGCCATCGTCAAGACAAAAAAAAGGGGAGCCGAAACTCCCCCTTTAAATAAACTTCTTTAAAATTAGAAGCGGATACGGCTTCCGATGATAACAGCCTTTGTATTGCTGTTTCCAACGGCATCATTAGTTTTATTAAATGCTGCAGGTGCATCTAATTTAACGTTTTTAACGAAATTAACATATTTTGCATCTGTTTTTTGCTTTGCGAAGTTACCTTCAACGAAGCCTTCAAGACCTGGTGCAAAAGTATGATCATAAGTAAGAGTATATACGTCAGTTTTTGCTCTTTTAAAGCCTGTACCAAGCTTACGCGTTGTATGGCTGTAGCCTGCTGCAACGCTATGGACATTCCAGCTATAGCCAAGAGCACCGCTATAAACTTTACCAGCATTGTTACCCTTAAGCGCACGTGATTCACCAGATTTTCCATTATTAATGTACTCTCCAGCGACCTTAAATCCTTGCCAGCCTAACAAACCACCAACCGCATAGGCTTTTGTTCTATGAATTTTAGCAGGCGTAAACAGTAAATCTGTATTCGTCACGGTTGTAGCATTTGGAATATATGACTTTACTTCGTCAGCTGCTTTACGTGCGCCACTCTTTGTATGTCCATAAAGGCCAGTTAAAGAAACTTGAACGTTAAGACCATTTTGGAAAGTATTTTTATAGTTTACACCTAAGCCAACTTGTCTGTGATCAAATGGTTGAGCAGGGAAGAAATGCTGTGTCACTCTGCCCTCATTTGAATGTGAGAAGAGCTTTGCAGAACCATCATGCGCTGAGTTCGGCGTATATGTAATACCTGCTTGGAAGCCAGCATAACGTGGTGTGATATAGTTAATCTTTGTTGCATCTTTTGGTGTATTAACAAGATCACCTGAGAAACGAACACCTGAAGTTGGTTGATATGAGCTGGTCATATTTCCATAAATACCACCGCCAGTACCGCCCATAACTTTCCAGGGACCAACCGCCATGAAGTCATCAACGCCGCGCGTGTCACCAATCATAACCGTACCTAATTGGTTTTTAAGACTAATACGCGCTTCTTCAATGTTGTTTGATTCATTCGTATCAATCGCCATACCTGCAAGAAAACCGTACTCAAGACCACCTAAAGCATCTGTTTTTCCAAGAACATCAAAGTTAATACGAGAATCTTCAATCGCTAAATGTTGGCCAAAACCTTTTCCTTTGTTCGCTTCACGCTTTTTATTTTTAAGAAAGTGGAACTGAGGTGATAATTCACCTGAAAGTTGCAAACGAGGTGTTTTGCCTTCAACAGCTGCTGCAGAAGCCTGCTGCGCAGCAAATGGTAAAGCAAGAGCGATAGCTGTGCTTGTTAATAAAATTTTCTTCATTTAAAATCCTCCTAAAGAAATGAGCGCTTATGTGGAAAGCCAAATCTAGGCAAATACCCTATAAACTAATTACAATATTTTCAAGCCTTATAAAATAGCTCCTTGGTTTCAAAGGCAATCTAGAAAAAACAAAGTTATTTTATTTAAGACAACCTGTGGCGTGCATGCAACATGTTGAAAGTGATTTCAGATTTTATGAAGCAGTTTTGAATTCTGACATGAGTTGTGCTTTCAATTGATCCTGGAAATGAGGGTTGTTGAGCAAATCTTGAGCACATTGGCCAAGCGCTTGAAGATGTGCAGAAAATTGTTGAGACTCACCAAGAAACGGTAAATTTTGACGCGCGATCTTTTCATAAAGCATAGCTTCAAAAAGCAAAGTGATAGCTTTTAGTCCAATAGGGCGAGTGACGCCAAATGAAATGTGGAGAGAATGATCCGTCAACGCCACAGCATCATGATACATACCACGAGGAATATATAAGAAACTTCCTGGTTTTAGATGAATTTCTTTTAAAAGAGGACCTTTTTGAGCCTCATGCATTTCTTGTGTCAAATTATTAAAAATTGGATGATTAATAGGCTCATTTGCTTTCCCTTCATAAAGATGCCATTTTTTCTCGCCTTCAAGATGAAGAACAAAGACATCATGAACATCAAAGTGACTTAAAAAGCCTGGATGTGCTTTTATTGAATAATATAAATTTGCTTGCACTGGCGCTTCCAAATTCTCTGCTAATCTTGAGCAAACTTCTCTTAATCCTGGGGTTAAAGATCCAATGTCATTTGCAACCAAAGTAGCGCCTTTTGCTAAAAGAGCTTGGACAAGAGCGTCATCAGGTCTTAGCTCAGAAGGCTGTGTAAGTGTTGCGGAAGGCTTGCAATATTGATGAGAGGGAAGCGTATGACCCTGATGATAAAGTTTTAAATTTGCTTCATTCCATAAAGGAGAAATTTTAATAAATTCCATTAATTGAGAAGCTGTAAGAAGATGTTTAAAACGGTCACTAATACCTTGATTATGAAAGTGTTTTTTATCAAAAAAATCTTTCAAAAATTGGGAAAGATTTAGGGGAAGAATAATATCTTCAAAGGATAGAGTAGAATTCATGATTGATTCTTTCAAATTAAACACTTTAAAATGAAGTGTATTAAAAAGAATTTTGGAGGGAGGGTCAATGGCCCTCTAACATTATGGCTAGACCTATTATCGGAATTGTTTTGGATTGGGATGATCGTCCTTCTTATTCAGCCTATCCTTGGTATGCTTTGCGTGAAAACTATGCCCGTGCCATAGAGAAAGCAGGTGGAACACCGATCCTTTTGCCTCACCATTGTGACCAGATCCCTGAATTTATAAATCTTATCTCGGGTCTTTTAATTCCAGGTGGTGATTATGACATTGATCCTGCACATTACGGTGAAAATATTTGTCACGAACGCGTGATCTGCAAAGCTTCTCGAACAACTTTTGAGTTAAAAATTGCGCAGATTGCTTATCAAAAAGATCTTCCTATGTTGGGAATTTGCGGGGGTCATCAATTAATTAATGTTATGATGGGGGGATCCTTAATACAACATATACCAGCTTCAATTGAATCAACAATTGAGCATGAGCAGAAATCGCCAAAACATATGCCAAGTCACTCAATTCACATTGAAAAGAATACGCTATTGTTTGATTTGTGTGGTACCTCAGAAATCCAAGTAAATAGTACGCATCATCAAGCCATTAAAACACTGGGAGCACAATTGAAAATAGCGGCTCGAGCGCCAGATAGTGTTATTGAAGCAATTGAAAATCCTCAGAAAAAATTTTGTTTAGGGGTTCAGTGGCATCCAGAATATTTAAGTACACCTTATGATTATAAAATATTCGATGCTTTTATCACTGCATGTCAGCAATGAAAGAACGTATTGCTAAATTAATGGCACGCTCAGGCGTTTGTTCACGGCGTGAAGCCGAAAGGTGGATTGAAGAAGGTCGCGTTCAAGTGAATGGTGTTCTTTTAAATTCTCCAGCCATAGTCGTATCAGAACATGATATTATTCTTGTTGATGGCAAACCTTTACCCTCCAAAGAACCCGTCTGTCTTTGGCTATATCACAAACCTAAGGGGTTAATTACTTCCCATAAAGATCCTGAAAATCGCCCAACCATTTTTGAAGCTTTACCAAAGGACCTCCCACGCGTCATTTCAGTCGGTCGCCTTGATAAAATGACGGAAGGTTTATTGTTGTTAACCAATGATGGCGAATTAGCTCGTAAGCTAGAGCTTCCAGTAACGCGTTTAAAACGTATCTATCATGTTCGTATTTATGGTCATTTACAGGAAAATAAACTTAAAGAAATTGCAAAAGGGATAACTTTTGAAGGAATTCATTACCAAGGTGCAGAAATAACAGTCTTAAAACAGTCGGGTATGAATACATGGTTAGAAGTTTCAATTTATGAAGGTAAAAACCGAGAAGTCAGAAATTTGATGAGTTATTTAAATGTTCAAGTTTCACGTCTCATCCGAGTGGCTTATGGACCTTATAAGCTTGGAGATTTGGCAGTGGGTCAAATCAAAAAATGCCCCTTAAAAGAATTTGATTAAATACGGTCTAAAATTTGAAAAGATATTGCGCCTAACATACCCATTTTTCTTTTTAAGAATAGCTTTTTTAGATGATTTTTCTTGATATTTGTATCGTGATATGGTAGTCTGGGTGTAGATGGTCAGAACAGAAGTTCTTCCCTTATTGGATATTCTAGAAACCCCAATAACTCTTTCATCTCCTTCTCAAGGATCATCTAAGTAAGAAAAAGAAGAATAAGACAGGGATTTAAAAACCTAGATTATTAAAAAACAAAGACTTAAACGCTCTTTTTGAGCGAATGCCCCTTCTTTGCCTGGTGAAAAGGCAAGAATAAGAGGGGAGACATGATGCTGATACTGTGCGTGAGAGGCGCGGTAGGGCAAGGAGAACGATGTTCTTAAGGTTCAGGGCGTACGTGAAAGGTACGTTGAAACAAAAGAGCATCGATTGGTGATTAGCAAGATCTTTCTGTTGCTTGAGATCCTAAGCACAAGACCTAGGATGACCAAAGGTTGGAGATGAGAAAGCTCACTGACGAGGGCTGAAAACGTTGATTGGTGATACTAGGTACAGGAAACAACTCTGATGTCATCCTCTCGGAAGTGGGGATCCAGGAAGAGTTAAAAGGATCAAATGGTGATGGGCGACAAGAGGAAAAAAGTAATGCTTCTCTTCGCT
>MKUV01000049.1 GCA_001898725.1 Caedibacter sp. 37-49 | reverse complement strand
AAGGAATTGGAAACTTTTCCGTTGTCATCCTCGCGAAAGCGGGGATCCAGCTCTAGGTTGAGAGGCATCGATTGGCGATAGACAAAATCTATGTGCCGCTTGAGATCCTAGGAACAAGGCCCAGAGTTACAAGGAAAAAACGGATTGTTAAGTAAATATTTTATGCATATCAATCCATACGTTAATAGATATAAAAATAACAACTTTTTACATGGAACAAAAAATATTGCGTAAATATATTTTATAAACTTTTTTAATAAAAAGTTAATTATTTAACTTTAAGGTTATTCTATATTAATAAGGAGATGGATATAATGATCAAAAGAATACTTAAATTAAACAAAGCATTTTATTATGTTTTATTTTGCATTTTTATTGCAAATAATGCTTTTGCAACTACTCAACAGAAAATAACTAGAGAAGAGATTGTTCAAAAGTTAAAAGATCTAGAGTATGCAAAAGGATTAGTTAAAAAAATTGATGAAAAGAAATCACGTAATCTTGTTAAAGGAAAAATGCAAGATAAACACGGAAGCCCTAACAATGAGTGGTCCTATTTTTATAGTACTAAAAATTTGGACGGTTTGATCGAGTATGTAATTCAAAATGCTCATGATGTTGTTGTTGACGATGAAGACTGGGGAGTAACTTTATTTGCTAAAGTAGATTCAAATGATGTCTCTCAATTCTCTGATAAAAATTACATTGGGGTCTATGATCCAGGTAAAGACAAAGTAAAGACAAACGTGGTTGCCTTATGTGTCGCTATCAAAGGAATGGTTGAAGAAAAATTAAGAACACAACAAAGCGGTTGGAATTATAGCTTAGGAGCCTTGATTTCTGCATTTCCTGCTGATCCAGAAAAAAAGGAAAAATGTAATTTCTAACAATCTGAACAACATTAAGATCTCTTTTAAAGCTAACATCCTAGAAGGTTTTAAAAGAGATCCTTATTTTTTCTAAAGAATTTTTTAAATAGAAGAATACTTAGTATCAATAAGCCCTTAAGGATGCGAAATCTTCCTTCAAACCATATAAGATGCGAATTCGTTATTTAAGCCGCAGAATTAGTAGGAAAAGATAGACCCATTTCCTCGTTAAAAGTCTCTAGAAATTTAGCTTTAAAAGGATAGTCATCAATTTGATTGAGTATATTTTGTAAGGTAGCGGATTCTAAAGGATATAGCGGGATATAACTTTCCCAAAATTTAACTTTTTCATGATTGAGCAACACACGTTCACCTTTACTATAGGCTCTAATCAAAAATTTGCGTGCTGTAAAATCTTCGCTGGCGAGAATTTCCCAAAAAAATGCTCTTCTCACTTTAGTCAAATAAGCTGAATCGGGGTATCCTGCAGTATGAAAATGGGCACATTGTATTGCATAGCAAATGTCACTTAGATCTTTTTGAAATTGTATGCTTGCTTCAGAACTCTTAAAGCCAAGACAGATTTTGAGAAGAGTCGAGCGAGTAATCCAATTTTTTTGAGAGGTTTGAATTTCTTCTGCAGTACCTAACTTATTATAAGAGGACATTTGTTTAATAAGTTTTCCCACACAAGCATTAATCTGATGAGGAGAAATTCTTGAAAAAAGTTGTTTTGCCCGCAGAGGAGAAGATTCAATGAGAGCAAATAATTGCTTATCTTCTTGAGGAGGGAATAAAGACGGCGTTTGCGATAATGAGCAAAAATGACGACAAGCCATTGATAAATTAATAAAATCTTTGCCTGATAAGTAATCAAAAACAATAAGCGAAACATCATCAAGTAAAGGCCATGAAGCATTGTTTATTATATTCGTTGCGTCATCAATTTGATCATCAACTTTAGTTTTTTTTAAAGGAGGTGATTGAAAAGGACTATTTTCATTTGCTCGACGCGCTCTTGGAAGATCATTTTGTTCAAAGAAAATGTCATGATTTGATGCAGAAGTAATTGAAGAAATGGAAATAAAACCTAAAATAAAAAGGAAAAAATGTTTCAGCATGACTTCAAAACTTTATTGTTAAAATAATTATAAACGTATCTTTTTTAGATCTCTTTGTCAAGAATTTAGAAAATTTCTGGTTTTGCTAATTTTTTAGTCATTGTTTAAATTGGATAATTAAACTTATCTATAGTAAAAAAAGAAAATGTGCATTGAAATAATCTTATAGTTTTATGTAAATATTAATTTTAGCCATAAAATTTATGTTTTATTTTTTATCATGCACTCGTAATCTAGATAGTAAAAGTAATTTAAAGAAATTATAAAATTTTTTATTTCATAAAAACTCAATAATTTATATAACTCAACAGTCTGAAATTATTTTTTCGAGAAGCGTCGAGATCTAAATGCAATTACTACGTTCAGTGACAACGATTGCTGGTCTTACAGCCATTAGCCGAATTTTAGGATTTGCGCGTGATATTCTTATTGCTTCATTTTTGGGGGCTGGTCCTATTGCTGATGCTTTTTTTGTCGCCTTTAAGTTTCCTAATTTCTTTAGACGTCTTTTTGCAGAAGGCGCTTTTAATGCGGCTTTTATTCCTTTATTCGCGCGTCTTTATGCGAGTGAAGGTCTGGAAAAAGCAACAAGATATGCGGAACAAATTATGGCTGTTCTTCTGTTGGCATTGCTTTTATTTGTGGCGTTTGTCGAAGTAACTTTGCCTTGGCTTATTTATGGTCTTGCCCCTGGTTTTAAAGAGACGCCGGAGCGTTTACAATACGCCATCAATTTCACACGCATTACATTTCCTTATATTCTTTTTATTTCACTCAGCGCTTGTTTAGGAGGCATTTTAAATTCACTCGGGCGGTTTTCTTCCGCAGCAGCTGCGCCAATTCTTCTAAACATTACCATGATCACAGCTCTTTTATCTTTTAATAAAAATTTTGAGACTACGGGTCAAGGACTTGTATGGGCTGTAATGATTGCGGGAATAGGTCAATATCTCTGGCTTTATTACTCATCTTATGTAAGTGGCGTCCGTTTAAAATGGGTACGGCCAAGAGTTACCCCAGTTGTTAAAAAATTATTACAAACAATGATTCCTGGCTCAATAAGTGCCGGCGTTGTCCAAATCAATTTATTTTTTGATGTCATGATAGCCTCTTTTCTTCCAACAGGAGCGGTTTCTTTCCTGTTTTTTGCTGATCGTCTTAATCAATTACCTTTAAGTTTAATTGGGATTGCCATGAGTACGGTTCTATTACCTTTGACTGCTAAACATCTTCAGCGAGGCGAGATGGAGGCAGCAATTTATACTCAAAATAGAGCTTTAGAATATTCAATGATTCTAACTTTGCCTGCAACAATCGCTTTAATGGTACTTGCTCATCCCATCATTTCTGTCCTTTTTGAGAGAAATCATTTTGGGGCTTATGAAGCGTTAGAAACATCTAAAGTATTAGTTGCTTTTGCTTCAGGACTGCCCGCCTATATCTTAATTAAAATATTATCAACGGTTTTCTTTGCAAAATTGGATACGCGCACACCTTTGAAAGCGGCTCTTTTATCTTTAGCTGTAAATGTCGTCTCTAACCTCATATTAATTGTTCCTTTGAAACATGTAGGAATTGCCCTATCAACAGCGTTGGCTGCTTGGGTTAATGTTATCTATTTGTTGAGAATATTGAGCAAAGAAAATTTATTAAAATTTGATGCACGTTTGAAGACTCGCCTTCCAAGGATTATTTTTTCAACTGTCTTGATGGGGTTCGCAATCAAAATACTTGATTGGAGTTTTAAGTGCTATTTTTGTTATGGCTATAAACCAATTAGCTTAATCATTGTCATTCTGTTAGGAGGGGCCAGCTATAGTGGTTTAGCTTTAGCCTCAAAGGCTTTTCATTTAAGAGATATCGCAAAATATTTCACAAGAAAAAATTTTCAAAGTTAAACTTTTACAATCTATTTAAATCTATAATTACTTCATGCCCCGTTCTTACAGAAATGTTTTCTTTATCATTTGGATAGAGTTTTGCCAAAAGATCCATAAATTTTTGTTCTTCTGCCTTAAAAATGGGGAGAGCTGCTTGAGTTTTAGGAGAGGGCATTTGAATCATTTTGGCGTTATTAAGCATTTCAATCATACCACTAATATTTTTTGGCTTTTCATCCATAATAGGTTTTTTTGAGCTGTTTTTTTGATCTTTGCTATCAAAGGTTTTGAAAATTGCAAATGCTTTACTATATGCTTCCTGAATTTCAGGTTTAATGTATTTTTCTTTATGCGTTCTTTCTAAAAGATCTTTGGAGTCAGTACGTGTTTTAAGAAATCCAATTCCATGACTAATCTTGTCGCTTAAGGAAGCTAATCCATGTATTTCCATTTTAATAAAAATCAAAGGAAGTTTTGACGTAGAATTAATGGCAAGCTTCCCAAACATAAGATGAGATTTACTTTGGGGAAGAAGTTGAAGACTAGATTCATTGGCTTCAAATCTTATATCTATCCCGAATTGGCTTTCCGGGCTTGCATCTTTATAATGACTAGATTGACCTTTTTGTGGGTTTCGTTCATAGGCAAAAGAACCTGATTGTGACTTGGCTAATTTTACGTATTTAAGGAGAAAATTATATAATTTATAACCTGGGTCGATAACTTTAAAAGAGCCACTTACAAAACTTTCTCCTTGTGCTGCAGCTTTTGCATCTAACTGCCACATAATTGCAATAATGCGAGCAAGAAGTTCTTGTCGTTCTTGAATTTGTGCGGGTGTTCCTTTTGATTTTTTTGCAATAAGAAGAGGGTCAATTTTTGCTGTTGAAGAGGTCTGTGTTTGTTTCTTGAGAGAATCATTTAAAGAAAACAACTCTAACGCTGAAAAACCGCCAGCTGTATAATCATATCCTGTATATACTTGGCGCAAATAAAGCTCACCTGCTGCAGTTAACTTTTTATCAAGTCCATTTTGAATAACTTTAGGATGGTGAGAAGAAGCATGAATATCCGTTTTATTTAAAAATAAAGTCATAAAACAAGTTAAAAAAATTTTTAATTTCATCGTTGTTACCCTAAATATTTTATCTTTATTTTAGTAGGGAAAACTTAATTTAATCTTAAGAAGAATTTTCTTGTGTCTTTGAAAGTAGAAATTTTTATAAATCATTGAGACGCACTTGAAAAATTATGATATGACAAATTAGCAATCGCAAAATGAGGCAGGAAATGAATCTTGTGCGCTCTATTGCCACAATTGGTGGATTTACAATGGGAAGCCGTATTTTTGGCTTTGTGCGTGAAATTTTAATGGCACGTTTTTTAGGCGCAAGTATTGTTGCAGATGCTTTTGTATTAGCTCTTAAGTTCCCTTCAATCTTTCGAAAAATTCTTGCAGAAGGTGCTTTCAATGCTGCTTTTGTTCCGATGATTTCAGGAATTTTAGCAACCAAGGGTAAAGAAGAAGCACGTCAGTTTGCTGAAGAAATTTTAATGGTTTTGCTTGTTATCTTAGTGGGTCTTGTTTTTGTGGTTGAAATCTTTATGCCTGAGATTTTAGCCGTTGTTGCTCATGGTTTTTCAAAAACACCAGAACGTTTTGAACTTGCTGTTCAATTTACGAGAATTACTTTCCCGTTTATCTTTTTCATGTCTCTAACCGCCTTATATAGCGGTATTTTAAACTCTCTTGATAAATTTGCTGCTGTTGCTTCTTCGCCTATGGTTGGAAATATTGTGATTATCGCCGTGGTTTATTTACTTACAGGGTTTGGATTGACGACGCATGGATATGCCTTTTCTTTTGGTGTTTTAGCGTGTGGGCTTGTCCAATTCGCATGGGTATTAATTCCAACATTTAAGAATCATATTGTTTTGCACTTTTCGCGTCCGCATTTCACGCCACGCGTTAAAAAATTCTTTAAGTTGTTAATGCCCGCTTTAGCAGGTTCTGGTGTTGTGCAAATTAGTTTATTACTTGATCTTTTAATTGCAACCTTTCTTCCTGCTGGCGGTGTCTCATTTATTCATTATGCTGATCGCCTTGTACAGCTGCCAATTAGTATTCTAGGAACAGCTGTGGGGACAGCTTTGCTTCCTCTTTTGTCAAAACAAATTCGTGCACAAGAATATGAAAAAGCAGAACAAAGTCAAAACTTAGCTTTAGAATATTCTTTGCTCTTAACTTTTCCGGCAATGATTGGGCTCATCTTATTAGCAAAACCACTTATCCATGTTTTATTTGAACATGGTCATTTTTCTTCTTATGCAACCGTCCAGACAGCTTATGTTCTGATGGCTTTGTCAACAGGTCTTCCGGCTTATATTTTGATCAAAGTATTTTCTTCTACTTTTTTTGCTCGAGAAAATACTTTTATTCCTTTTATTGCTGCAGCTATAGGAATCATGACAAATCTCATTCTAGCTTTGTGTTTAGTGCGTCCTTATGGCCATGTGGGTATTGGTATTGCTACTGCGGTGTCTTCATGGATCAATGTGGGCTTTCTTGTATACAAGTTACAGCAACGCAAGCATTTTAATTTGAATAAGCGTATTAAACATTTTATTCCAAGAATGCTTATCGCAAGTGGATTAACATGGATAGCTTTATTTGCATTAAGGTCGCTTGTTGAACCTCTCTTACAGGGAGCAAGATCAGATAAAATACTTGCTTTAATCTATTTAGTTGGCGGAGGAATCATAAGCTTTATTGCTTTTGCTCAATTGACTGGCGCTTTAAATCTTATTGAGGCTAAGAAAAAATTTAGAAAAGCAAAATTAGGAGAAGAAGGGTGAAGCGTATTTTTTCAGGGATTCAACCTTCTGGAAATCTAACTCTCGGGAATTATCTCGGTGCTATTAAAAATTGGATACCTCTACAAAGTCAAGGTGAGGCGCTTTTTTGTATTGTTGATCTTCATGCCATTACAATCCCTCAAGACCCTGCCTCATTAAAATCACGTACACTAGAGGTCGCAGCCACTTATCTTGCGTCTGGTATAGATCCGCAAAACGCTATAATTTTTGTTCAAAGTCAAGTTCCACAACATGCTGAGCTAGCTTGGATTTTAAGTTGTCTAACACCTTTAGGGTGGCTTAACCGGATGACACAATTTAAAGATAAAGCTGGGAAACAACGTGAGCAGGCAGCTTTAGGGCTTTATTCTTATCCCGTGTTGCAAGCCGCTGATATTTTACTTTATCAAACAACGCATGTGCCTGTAGGGGAAGATCAAAAGCAACATCTTGAACTCGCACGCGACATTGCAGGAGCGTTTAATCGAGCCTATAACCAAGATTTTTTTACGCTGCCTGAACCTCAAATATTGGGGATAGCGCCGCGTGTTATGAGTTTAAGAGACGGAACAAAAAAGATGAGCAAATCTGATCCTTCAGATCTTTCTCGCATTAACATGATGGATAGTGATGAAGAAATAAATCAAAAAATTCGTAAAGCCAAAACCGATCCAGAACCTTTACCAGAAAGCGTAGAAGAGTTAACAACTCGTCCTGAAGCACAAAATCTAGTCACCATTTATGCAGCGCTTGCTAATTGTTCTGTCGAAAAAGTTTTAGAAGAATATAAAGGTTCTTTATTTTCTGTTTTTAAGCCGCAGCTCTCGGAACTAATGATATCAGTTTTAGCTCCCATCCGCGCAGAAACTAAAAGGCGGTTGCAAGATAAAAATGAGCTTGAAAGTCTTTTACGCTCAGGGCAACAAAAGGCATCTGAGAAGGCGCAAGTGACACTTAAAGAAGTGCGCGAGCTTATAGGTTTTTTATCATAAAGTGGAAGTATTATGGCTGTTATTTAGTCTCAGACTATCCTAAATTTTAAAACGATCTGCAACTTCTCTTAATTCTTCTTCGCAGTGACCTCTTTGGTGGCAAGTCTTTGCAATCTCTTCAATTTCTTCACCATTTTTAAATTCAGGTTTAGTTGCAGCACAAATTTGTTCTCGAAGATAATTTTCAAAGGGAGTAAGATTTCTTTGTTTCATGGAAGCATGAACAGCTCGCGTATATTTTTTTTCACTTAGCAATGGAAAAGCAGGAAGTCCATTTTCTTGAAGTAATTTTTGGGTTAGAAGCCTTACAGTACGACCATTACCATCAAGAAAAGGGTGAATTTCAACAAGGCCCATATGAAATTTGGCAGCGGCTGTAAGAGGATTAATATGAATAAGGCGTTTAACACTGCCCCAAAGCTTTTTTAAGGAGGTCTCAATCTGTTTTTTTTCTAAACCATTATAGGTGTAAAATTTCTGGCATAAGGGTTTAAAATGATCAAAGTAAGTGTCATCTGAGCGCATAACGGAGCCAACTATGCTTTCCCAAATGTTTAAATCAGGGAGGCCCTGAAATACAGATGCATGACGATGTTGATTTACCAAATCTTTAAATTTTTTATATTTTTCGAGTAGTTTTGGTGATTCTTTAAAGTGTCGCAAAACCTTTTGGCCATCATTCATCTTTGGGATGCTAGGGTGCATTATTAAAATGTCTTGAGACCTAAAATCTTGGCTTTCTCCCGACACACTTTTATGGAGGCTTTTTAAGAATAATAGAAATTCTGTTTCAGAATATTTTGAAAGATTTTGAATGATATTCACTTTTTCAGTCGCATGTTGGAATTTGATAAAATCCTGGTAATGAACTGCGTCTAAACTTTTAAAGTTAAGTTCAGGTCGATCAATTTGTACAACCAGGCCACCGCTTGGCGTATTAACTGTAAAGGCGCCCGGATGAACAGCACGTGCTGCATAAGAAGGAATATTGCCACCTTGTAGCTTCGCCAAAACTTTTGCTTGTGAGAGGCATTCAGGAGAACTCGAACTATTAGAGGCTTGTTCATACTTGCTAAAAGAAACGGTCTCTTCAACAACAATTGGTTCTGCGGGGTCAGTATGAGCTAAGATTGCGTGTGAGGAGGTTGCCGATGCAGGCGCTCCTTGTAAATATTGATAGGTCCCAATAAGTCCAGCACTTCCAATTAATCCAAGGAAAATCCATGTTTTTGGATCATCAAAGTTAAGTTTACTAAAGCATTGAAAAAACTCTTGTTGTTTCTTGTCTTGCTTTTTCTGATGATTGCCTTGTTGAACTTTACGTTGTTGCTCCATTTTTCTACTATAAGCATTAGAAGCATAAGTATTTTGGGAAATTCCAAGGCTAATTAATGTTAGCAAAGAAATAATTTTTTTATTCCAAGAAAGATACATGAATGTCTCTGTTTTAATTTTAAAATTAAGTCAATATATAGTGCCAATTAGTAAAAATCAACCTCAAAAAATTTTTGATTATAACTTTAGATATGTTTAACGTATTGCTAAAGCTTCAATAATGACCTTGCGATAATTTTATGATAGTAATAAATAAACCATCTTAACATTTAAGGCTAAAATTGATTATTGGCATCGGCACAGATCTTATAGAAATTAACCGTATAGAAACATTATTAAGCCGTCACAAAGAACGGTTTTTAGGACGCGTTTTTACACGTCATGAGATTACAACAGCTTCCGTGGTATCAAATTCTGCGGCATCATTTGCAAAACGTTTTGCTGCAAAAGAAGCTTTTGTGAAAGCATTAGGAACAGGGTTTTCTCAAGGCATTAAATTAACTGAAATTGAAGTTTACAATAATAGCTCAGGTCAACCTCATCTGCGACTTTATGGAACAGCGCAAAGAACTTTGGACCATCGTTTGGCAGGATATCAAGAAAAATGTGTCCATTTAAGTTTATCGGATACGCATACTGAAGCATTAGCTTTTGTCATTATTGAAGGCTGGTAAATGAATAATGAAAAATTTTCTTTTACCTACTGTTCAAAGCACACAAAAAATCGCGCAGGCTATAGCAAGGCTTTCAATGCCAAAAGATGTGATCCTATTAGAAGGAGATCTGGGCGCAGGAAAAACTGAATTTGCGCGTGCTTTTATCCGAGCGCTTACGTATGATGAGATGATTGTACCAAGCCCTACTTTTACACTTGTCGAGATTTATGAAGCCTCTATTGGTGCAATTTGGCATTTTGATCTCTATCGCCTCAAATCCGAAGAAGAAATTTGGGATTTAGGGATTGAAGAAGCTTTTGCGCAAGGAATTTCTCTCATTGAATGGCCTGAAAGATTAGGGAAAATCTTTAGGGTTAAGAATTACCTTAAAATCTCATTAAACCTAAATAATAATGATAAAATTCGAGAACTATTTTTAGCTCCCTTTGGAAATTGGGAAAGCCGTTTGGAGAAAATTGTATTGGATGAATAAGCATCAAAAGCCCCTTAAATTTCAAGATGCGCCGCTAAAATACCTTGCATCTCTTTTGCAACAGATGTGTACAGAAGATCCTTTGCAACTTTCACAAGCAATTGTTTTGCTTCCTTCACGTCGAGCAAAGCGACAGTTTATTGAAGAATTGCATCATTTGTCTTCTCAGGGCGCGTTTATTTTACCTCAAATTAGTACATTAAGGGATTGGGTGTTTCAAAAGAACGGTCCTTCTTCAACGTTGCCTAGTCCCGTCTCGTACTTCGAACGTGAATTACATTTTATAAATTTGTTGAAGTCCCATGTCCGAGAAGAGTCTCAAGCTATTCATTTTGCAGAATCTCTTACAGATTTATATGATGAGTTTATCCTTGCTGAAATTTCTTTAGAGAGAATTAATAAAATAGTTCCTGAAGAGTTTGCCATTCATTGGCAGGAGAATTTAAAGTATTTAGAGGTTCTGAAAAATGAATGGCCTATTCTGCTAAAGAAATTAGGTCGTAGTGACCCATGTGTTTATTTTAAGCATGTGTTACAGGCACAAATTGACGCTTGGAACTTGGCGCCTCCACAAACGGTTGTTATGGCTGCTGCACTTGATACGCATATTCCGATTGTAATGCGCTTGAACAATGTCATAGAATTGCTTCCTAAAGGAAAGGTATATTCAGATCATTCTTTTGAAGCGTCTGAAGAAACAATTATACCATTATTTTCAGAGAACTCAGAGAAGTTTACCCAAAAGCTAAAGTTAGGAGAGTTTTCTTCTCTTGAAGAAGAAGCTAGAGTTATTGCAATCTTAATGCGTGAACAACTTGAAAACCCTCATAAAACGGTAGCTCTTGTAACGCCTTCACGTTCTCTCGCTCAACGCGTGAATCTAGAGCTATCTCGTTGGGATCTTAATGCTGATGATTCATATGGTCAAAGTTTGTATGATGCACCATTGGGGACATTTTTAAGATTATCCTTAGAAGGTGTCCTAAAAGATTTTGAAAGCATGCCTCTTTTAAGTCTACTTAAGCATCCTTACACAGCTCAAACTTATAAAAAATATGTTGGCAAACTCGAGCTACAGTATTTGCGAGGAAAATTATTTGTAACAAACATATCCTATCTTTTGCATGATGTGCCAAGAGGGACTGAGATTCACACGTTTCTAAATGCTTTAAAGGAATGGTCCGTTCCTTTGAAAAATTTGCTTTCACAAAAATCTATTTTATTAATAGATTTACTTAGAGTTCATCTGGAATTTGTTGAAATTTTATCGCAAAATTCTCTTGGACAACAGAGAGGGCATCAAGAATTCATTGAACATTTTAAAGGGCTTGAGAAGTCTTTAACGAATTTCACTATTAAAGGTTCAGATTATCCATTTATTTTAAAAAAATTGCTCTCCCAAGTCGCATTTAGGCCCTCTTATGGAACGCATCCAAGACTTTCTATATGGGGTCCTTTAGAGGCTCAGCTGCAGACAGTTGATTGTATGATTATTGGAGGAATGAATGAGAAAAATTGGCCTGGCCACTATCTTCAAAGTTCTTGGTTAAATGATCATATGCGGGGTATTCTAGGCCTTCAAACAAGAATGACATGGTATCAAACAAAAAAGCGTTTATGGTGTGACCTTTTAAAAGCACCTGAAATCATCTTAACAAGAGCAATCCGTGAGGATGGACAACTTGAGGCCACTTCAAGATGGTGGTTGGCTTTAATTGCGAAATTTAAAGCAAAAGGTGACTATGAAAAATATCTATTACCATCAATTTATAAACAATGGGCGGCATGCTTAGATTCTTCCTCTGAACAAAGAATACTCTCTCGCCCTGCACCTTGTCCTCCGCTTGAGGCTCGGCCTAGAACGTTAAGTGTAACACAGATTGAAACTTGGATTCGGGATCCTTATTCTATTTATGCGCGTGAAATTCTAAATTTGAAACCGCTGCTTTCTTTAGAGCCATCTTTAGGGCCTGCTTTATTTGGCGTGATGATTCATAAAATTCTTGAAGAATTCTTTAAGCAAGGTCATGACATCAAAGATCCGCAAGCTTATGAGATGCTTTGTACCTTAGGAAAAAATATTTTTGGAGATTCATTAAATCATCCTGTTGTTTCGTCATTTTGGTGGACGCGTTTTAGTCAATTGATCACGTGGTTTCTAAAAATTGAAAGAGCATCAGATCCTCTTAAGACACTTGTCGAAGTGCAGGGCGAGCTTTTCCTTGAAGGACCCTATAAAGTGTTTAAGTTAAAGGCAACTGCAGATAGAATTGATATTAATGCAGAGGGCGTAGCCTGTGTTATCGATTATAAAACAGGACGTCTTCCATCGCGAAAAGATATTGAGCAATGTATAATGCTACAACTGCCGCTTGAAGCAGCTATTTTGCGAAAAGGGGGATTCGAAGGACTAGAGGCACAGCCTGAAATTATTATGCGATATATGCATCTATCAGGTGGGCAACCTCCTGGAACGCTTTTAGATTTGTTAGATTCAGATCTGATTGAAAAATCCCTCAAGAGACTGCAGGATATGATTATTCACTATGATAATCCTGAAACATCTTATCCCTCTTGTCCTGATCTTGAAATTGCACCAACATTTTCACCTTACCATCATCTCTCAAGGATTCAAGAATGGCAGCGGCGTTAACTCAAGGTCTTAGCTCACGACATTTAGCGCTCAACCCAGAGATGAATGTTTGGGTTTCGGCATCTGCTGGGACAGGTAAAACTAAAATTCTTACGGATAGAATCCTTATGCTTTTGTTGGCAGGAGAAGATCCACAAAAAATTCTTTGTCTTACTTTTACTAAAGCAGCTGCTGCGGAAATGAAAGGGCGTCTACTCCAATATACTCTGGAATGGGCGACATGTTCTGAAGCAAGTCTTCATGAGAAACTTACGGATTTTTTAGGGGGTATTCCTTCACAAGATCAAAAAGAGAAAGCGAGGTCTCTTTTTATGAGTCTTATCGGTGTCACACCTGGCGTACGTATCACGACAATTCATAGTTTTTGTCAATCCCTGTTAATGCAATTTCCAGTTGAAGCCGGCATTTCACCTTTTTTTAGGATTTTAGCAGAACATGAAAGCCAAAAACTTCTAAAAAATGCTGTTGAAGAAACCCTAACTTTTTCTGCAACTTTTTCTTCTTTAAAGGAATCGATAACTCTTTTAACAGAGCGCTGTCATGTTTCAACTTTTACTGAAATAATTGAGGATTTGATAGGGCGGCCTGAAAGATTGCAAAAGATTTTAAGAAAACGCAATGAAACAAACTACTATGGACTGGAAGAAATTTTCGGATGTCATCAAGCAGAAAAGATTGAAGACTCTATAAAATTGTTTCATGAACTTCAAAAAGAACGTGCATTGGATCTGCAAAATGCCAGTAGTTGTTTAATGGAAGGGGGAAAGACCGATATTGCACGAGGAGAAGCAATGCAGGCTTGGATGGCTTTAAAAGAAGTGCCCACCTTAGAAGACTTTAATTCTTATGCGAGTCATTTTTTAACTATAGAAGGCGATATTCGTAAGACTTTAGTTTCGGTAGGGGTTTCCCAAAATTATCCCTCTATTACAGAGTATTTAATAAAAGAGGCTTATCTTCTCTGGGAAGTGGTCCAAAAGCAAAAAAGTTTGTTCAATATGAAAATGACGAAAGCTTTGTATGACTTAGGCGCGGCCATTTTAGAAAATTATGAATACCAAAAAGTTGCTCAACATAGTCTCGATTATAATGACTTAATTTATAAAGCAAAATCTCTTTTAACTCACCATGAATTAGCGGCTTGGGTTTTGTACAAACTTGATGGAGGAATAAATCATATTTTGGTTGATGAAGCACAAGATACAAATGAGGCTCAATGGGAAATCATTCACGCTTTAACAGAAGAATTTTATGCAGGAGAAAGCGCTCGATCTGTAAGTCGAACTTTATTTGCGGTGGGAGACCCAAAACAATCAATTTATAGCTTTCAAGGAACGTCTCCCGCTATCTTCAAGCAGAAAAACACTTTTTATCACCATAGAATTCAAGAAGCACAAAAGAACTTTTGTACACTTTCTCTTGAAAAATCTTTTCGATCGACTCCCGTTATTTTAGAGGTCGTGAATGCGCTATGTTCTCATGAAGAAATAAAGACTTCTATTAATGCTTTAGATAAAGAGGCTTTGCACATAAGTCATCACGAACAGAAGGGAGGAACGGTTGAGCTTTGGCCACTGATCGAGGTTGATAATAAGGAAATAAAGGGACGAGAACAATTAAGCATATGTCTCGCTAAAAAGATCAAAACATGGCTTGATCAAAAACTTTATTTGGAAATGCAAGATCGCTCTGTAGAAGCCTCAGATATCTTGATTCTTCTTCGAGAGAGAGGGTCTTTAATGACGACTTTAATTTCAGCTTTAAAAGCGTTAGGAATTCCTGTAGCAGGTCCAGATCGCTTAACACTTTTAAATGAAATTGTTATTCAGGATTTAATTGCTTTAGGCGAATTTTTGCTGCTTCCCGAGGATGATTTAAATTTTGCATGCGTTCTTAAGAGTCCCCTTATTGCTTTGACAGAAGAAGATTTATTTAATTTAGCCTATAATCGTCAAGGAGAGACATTATGGGCTCGTTTTCAGCAATCTACACAATACCAAACACATTTAGATTTCCTTTTGGAACTCAGAAATAAAGTTGATTACGTTGGGCCTTTTGCTTTGTACGCAGACCTTCTCAATCGTCTAAAAGGACGAAAGAAGTTTCATGCTCGACTAGGAGAAGAATGTTTAGATGCAATTGAAGAATTTTTAACACTTTGCCTAGAATATGAGAGAACGCAATGTGCTTCTTTACAAGGCTTTTTAAGCTGGGTGAAGACCATCGATATTGAGATAAAAAGAGATTTTTCAAAAGCAAATAGTGGTGTTCGCGTAATGACTGTTCATGGTGCTAAAGGATTACAAGCACCCATCGTCATCTTGGCTGAAACCACCACAAAACCTATATGGCGGGATAAATTTTTATGGCAAGAAAAACCGCATCCTCTCTTATTGTGGGCATCCTCTCAGGAGGAACTGCCTCATCATTTAAAGAAAGTCAAAGAAACTTTACAAGCTGAACAATTGGATGAATATTGGCGGCTTCTTTATGTGGCCATGACGAGAGCTGAAGAACATCTTTATATTGCAGGTGTGAAATCAAGAACGGCAGCAACAGGTTCGTGGTATGATATCTTGTCAAAAGTTTTAGAACCCATCTCTCAAAAAATAGACTTTCAAGAGGATTTTCTTAAAGGCCAAGGTTTAAAACTTTATAAGCCCTGTCAAACAGAACGGGAGGCGAGTTTAAATAAAGAGGCTTCTATAGACCAAAGTTATTCATTACCTGCATATTTGCAAAGACCGCCTGCATATGAAGAACTTTCAAATGATCCTATTTCTCATCTTATTGAGGAAAGTATTTTTAGAAAAGAATATACAGATAAAGAACTTCAAAAAGATATCTTGTGCAAGCTTCTGAAACACCTTCCTTTTTGTTTGCCTGAGACTTATGACACTGAAGCTCAAAAAATTTTTAAACAATTTTATTTTTCTGTGCCAAAGATTTTATTTGAGCAATGTTATAAGATTGCATGGAACCTTTTAAATCATCAAAAGTTAAACTTTTTATTTATACCAACAGCTTATACCGACGTTCCTTTTGCTGGATATTATCAAGGAAAGCAGGTCACTGGTGTTTTTGATAGAATTGTTGTTCTTGACCAAGTTGCGCACGTTATTATTTATAAAATAGAAGAAGATTTATTGTCACAAGATAAAAAAGAAATGGTTATTTATCAAAGTATTGCTCAAAATCTTTTCCCTGGAAAAATCATTAGGGTGTTTTTTTTAAAGGTTACAACACGAGATTTAATAGAGTTTGAGAATTAGAAAATAAAATTTTTATTTTATAATGACTTATTTCAATATTTTCGACATTTCGTCGATACTGTTTGGCTTTTTGGTTTAGTCCGTGGTATAACGCCATCAAGTTAATAATTTTGTACACGAGAGAAATGCATGGCAAACACTTTGTCTTTTGATGAAAAAATTGTTCGTAAACTGGCAGAAATCCTTAATGAAACAGGTCTTTCCGAAATTGAGATTGAGCAAGAAAATTGTCGCGTAAGAGTTGCTAGAAACTTAACAACTGTTGCGACAGTTGAAACACCATCTGTTATCGCTGCTCCGAACGTTCAAGTGACAACACCGATTGTACAAGAAACGGCTCACGTTGATATCAGTCGTCATCCAGGCGCTGTAAAAGCGCCTATGGTTGGCACGGCTTATGCGGCTTCTACGCCAGGTGCAGAACCTTTTGTAAAAGTGGGGGCAAAAGTTACTCAAGGCCAGACCCTTCTTATTATTGAAGCTATGAAGGTTATGAACCAAATTAAGGCTCCTAGAGAGGGCACCGTAAGCCAAATATTATTCACTGATGGCGAACCTGTTGAATTCGATCAACCGTTATTAATCATCGAGTAAACAAAATGTTTAAGAAAATTTTGATTGCAAATCGTGGGGAAATAGCTCTACGCGTGTTAAGAGCGTGTCGTGAGATGGGTATTGGTACTGTTGCCATTCATTCAACAGCTGATGCCAATTCGATGCATGTTCGTTTAGCTGATGAAAGCCTTTGTATAGGGCCTGCTCCTGCTAAAGGAAGCTATCTCAATATGCCAGCAATTATCTCAGCGGCAACGGTCGCAAACGTTGATGCAATACACCCAGGTGTTGGTTTCCTCTCGGAAAACCATGAATTTGCTCAGATGGTTGAAGAGCACGGTTTTACTTTCATAGGCCCAAGTGCTGAGCATACTCGCATTATGGGCGATAAAATTACGGCCAAGAATGCGGTAAAAGCGCTTGGTATTCCTGTTGTGCCTGGGTCAGATGGCCCCATTACCTCAGATGAAGAAGGTGTAGCTTTTGCAGAAAAAATTGGCCTTCCTGTGCTAATTAAGGCAGCTGGAGGCGGTGGGGGTAAAGGAATGCAAGTTGTTCGTCGTTTAGAGGATATTCCAGAAGCACTTTCTATTGCGCGCAGTGAAGCCAAAGCAAACTTTGGTAATGAGCAAGTATTTATGGAAAAATACCTTGAAACGCCGCGGCATATTGAAATTCAAGTCTTAGCCGATAACTATGGTAATGCGATTCATTTGGGGGAGCGTGATTGCTCTATTCAACGACGTCACCAAAAAGTATGGGAAGAAGCAAATTCTCCTGCGATTACGCCTCAACAGCGTCATGAACTTGGCACGCTTGTTGCGAAAGCTGTGAGTGCAATGGGATATCGTGGTGTAGGTACATTTGAGTTTTTGTATGAAAAAGGCCAATTCTATTTCATTGAGACCAATACACGTCTTCAGGTTGAGCATCCAATTACCGAAATGATTACAGGCGTTGACCTTGTGTGTGAGCAAATCAAGGTTGCTGCTGGTGAAAAACTCATTTTAAAACAAGAGGATATTGTCTTTAAAGGGCACGCAATCGAGTGTCGTATTAATGCAGAAGATCCTGAAACCTTTGTGCCAAGCCCTGGAAAAATCACAAACTACCATGCACCAGGCGGGCTTCATGTGCGTGTTGATAGCCATCTTTATAATGGCTACACGGTTCCTCCCCATTATGACAGTTTAGTCTCTAAACTCATTGTTTACGGTGAGAATCGTGAAGCGTGTTTAATGCGTTTAAGACGCGCTCTTCAAGAGTACGTTATTGGGGGGATTCAGACGAATTTAGCACTTCATCAACTGCTTGTGAATAATCCTGCCGTTATTGCGGGAGATTATGATATTCATTGGCTAGAAGGCATGCTTGCGGAACGACAGGCTTTAAAGGCGGCTTAGGAACAACGTATAAAAAGAGACAGTACCGCCTTTTCAAGCTTGGAAAAAGGTAAACCGATTTTACGAAGAGCATTCAAAGCTTCTTCAATTTCTTGCCCAGCGCGTAAACGTGCTTCTTTGGCGCCAAGAAGAGAAACAAACGTGGCCTTATTAGAGCGTTGATCAATACCGGTTGGTTTTCCTATTTTTTCTTCTGATCCTTCCACATCAAGCAAATCATCTGTAATTTGAAAAGCAAGGCCAATGTGAGCACCAAAGTTACGAACTTCGTTTAGAATATTAAGTTCTTGTTTGGCGAGGATGGCAGCGGCTTCACAAGAAAAACTTAAGAGAGCGCCTGTTTTAAGGGATTGCATGTGTTTAATTTCATCTAGATTAAAGCGCGTCGTTTCACCTAGAAGATCTAACATTTGTCCCCCCATCATTCCTTGAGAGCCACAGGCTTCTGCAAGCGCCGTAATTAAGCGTAGGCGTATCGTTAGATCTGGATGAGTCTCATAGCTAGCCAACATTTCAAAAGCTGCTGTAAGGAGAGAATTTCCAGCAAGAAGAGCAGTTGCCTCATCAAACTTAAGATGAGTCGTTGGTTGCCCTCGTCTTAATGGGGCATCATCCATACAAGGCAGATCATCGTGAACCAGCGAATAAGCATTTACAAATTCAATCGCCATGGCAACTTGGAGAAGTTGTTTTTCAGGAACTTGGAACGCTTGTCCAAATTCTAACAATAAAAAGCTTCGAAAGCGTTTTCCAGGAGCCAGAACACTATATTCCATCGCTTCATAAAGGCGTGGTGGTGTCTTATCGCGAAATGCAACAATAGTCTTTTTCAGATATTCATCGACTCTAAGACGTGTTTCTTGAAGCAGCAAAGTTAACTCTTCCATATTGCACTCTTAGCTTATATTTCGTCCTCAAGAGGAGAGCGTTCTATAGAAACTGCTCCTTCAGGTGAGACAACAATTTGATCAACTTTTAATTTAGCCTCTTTGAGAAGATTTTCACAATGCGTACGTAAAACGGCGCCGCGCTCATAATTTTTGATTGCCTCCTCAAGTGGAAGACGTCCTTCTTCAAGTTTGCGCACGATTGTCTCAAGCTCACGCATAGCTTCTTCAAAGGGGAGATTAGAAAGTTCAGTTGTCATGATTAAAACCTAGATTATATTATTTGCATCTTACTTTAAAAGCAAAAAAGAGTCATCCCATGTTTTTCTTCTAGGAAGATTTTTGACTTTCTAAATGTGTAATCAATTGAGGGATAAGCTCAAAAATGTCTCCTACAAGGCCGTAATCGGCAACTTGGAAAATGGGGGCTTCTTCATCTTTATTGATCGCGACAATTACTTTACTGTCTTTCATGCCAGCTAAGTGCTGAATCGCACCTGAAATCCCAAGAGCAATATAAAGATCTGGAGCAACAATTTTTCCTGTTTGACCGACTTGATAATCATTTGGCGCAAAGCCAGCATCAACGGCGGCTCTAGAGGCGCCAATAGCGGCGTTTAATTTGTCCGCAAGTTGCTCTACAAGCGCGAAATTCTCTTTGCTACCTAGAGCTCTACCTCCGGACACAACTACCCTTGCAGAGGTCAATTCTGGCCTCTCTGAGGGTACTTCAAGACGCTCAACAAAGTAAGAAAGATCTGTCGTGGTAAAAGAAGTTGTTAAGTTTTCAATTTTGGCTGAGTTAGCTCCTTTTGAGACTGGAGAGAATGCGGTTGTTCTAACAGTGATTACTTTGATGGGATCTTTAGATTTTACAGTGGCTAAAGCATTGCCTGCATAAATAGGCCGAATAAAGGTATCGGCACTTTCAATCGCAACAATATCTGAAAGTTGGGCAACATCTAAAAGAGCCGCTGCACGAGGTAAACAGTTTTTTCCAAATGCAGAGGCTGGCGCAAGAATGTGAGTGTAGTTTTTACCAAGCGCAGCAATAAGCTCAGCAAGGGGTTCAGCAAGATTTTGTCCGAGAGTGGCGTGATCTGCAGAGAGCACAGACCCAACGCTTTCGAGGGAGGCGACTTCTTTTACAATTGAATCAATCTTCGAACCTGCAACCAAAACATCAATATTGGTTGAAATTTTTTGAGCTGCAGCAATCGTATTTAAAGTAGAAGACTTTAAAACTCGCGTATCATGCTCAGCAACAACGAGAACACGCATTTAAATAACCTTTGCTTCTTTTATAAGACGTTCAACTAAATCTTGCACATCCTTGACTTTAATGCCTGCTTTACGTTTAGAAGGTTCTGTCACTTTAAGCATTTGATGGCGCGGCGTAACATCAATTCCTAAGTCGTTGGCTTTAAGTATATCTAAAGGCTTTTGCTTCGCCTTCATGATATTTGGAAGTTTAGGGTAACGAGGTGTATTCAATCGAAGATCTGTTGTAATAACAGCAGGAAGTTTAAGCTTCAGTTTTTCTAAACCCCCATCGACTTCGCGCATGACAAAGGCATGATTATTTTCAAGCTTAAGTTCAGAAATAAACGTGCCTTGAGACCATCCTAATAAGGCTGCAAGCATTTGACCCGTTTGATTACAGTCATCATCAATCGCCTGTTTGCCTAATATCACGAGGTCAGGTTTTTCACGTTCTGAAATGATTTTAATAATTTTAGCAACAGCTAAAGGTTCAAGAGGTTGCTCTGTTTCAACAAGAATGCCACGATCAGCCCCTAAAGCCATGGCTGATCGCAAAACTTCTTGGCAAACAGAAGACCCTATTGAAACAGCAATAAGTTCTGAAGCAATCCCTGCTTCACGAAGACGAACACCTTCTTCAACAGCAATTTCATCAAAAGGATTTATGCTCATCTTAACGTTAGCAAGTTCAACATCCGTTTGATCAGATTTCACACGAACCTTAACGTTGTAATCAACTACCCGTTTAACAGCGACAAGAATTTTCATTACTTTTATTAAATTTCTTTTGTTTTTTTATCTTTTGATTAAACGTTGTAATCCGGTAGATGTCAAGGTTGTGTCCTTGAAAATTAAGCTCTTTTTTTTACTGAAGTTTTAAAAGAGCGTGGCGCTTCTTGCCTGCCGAAAGTTTAAGATAATCTTTGTCCTTAAAGCTGTTTAAATTCAATAAAAGAGCTTCATCAGAGATGGCTTCATCATCTAAACGTGCGCCTCCACCCCGAATAAGGCGACGGGCATCTCCGTTGCTTTCAGCTAGACCTGTTAGACGAAAAGCTTCATAAATGGGAAGTCCTTGATGAAGTTGATTTTTCTCAACAAAGACAGTTGCAAGGGCTGAATCAGCAACATTTCCCTCAGGATTCTCAAAAAGATTTTCAGCTGTTTTGCGAGCTTCTGAAACGGCGTTTTCTCCATGACAAAGACGTGTTGCTTCATCCGCAAGAATTTTTTTAGCTTCGTTTATTTCTGAGCCTTTAAGAGCTTCAAGGCGTTCAATTTCGGTAATCGGTAAGTCTGTAAAAAGGCGTAAGAAACGGCCAACATCGCCATCGGCTGTGTTGCGCCAATATTGCCAAAAATTATATGACGACAGTAAACTGTCTTCAAGCCAAACGGCTCCTTGAGCGGTTTTGCCCATTTTGGCGCCGGACGATGTCGTAATCAAAGGGGAGGTTAAACCAAAAGCTTCTTGTTGTGTAAACCGACGAATGAGATCAACACCACTGATAATATTTCCCCATTGATCAGCACCGCCCATTTGCATTTGAACACCATAGCGGCGATGCAGTTCAAGAAAGTCGTACGCTTGTAAGATCATATAGTTAAATTCAAGAAAGCTGAGGGATTGCTCTCTTTCAAGACGTTGACGCACGCTATCAAAGGTGAGCATCCGATTAATTGAAAAATGACGTCCATAATCTCTAAGAAAATCAAGATAATTTAATTCATTAAGCCAATCTGCATTATTCACCATAAGTGCATCTGTTGCGCCGTCACCAAAGTGAAGATATTTAGCAAAAATCTTTTTAATGCTTTGAAGGTTGTCTTTAATTTTGCTTTCATCAAGGAATTGACGTATTTCGTCTTTGCCTGAAGGATCGCCAATGCGGGTGGTGCCACCCCCCATAAGGACAATTGGTTTATGCCCTGAGCGTTGGAGAAGACGTAGACGCATAATTTGAACAAGATTGCCAACATGTAGGCTTTTGGCAGTTGCATCAAATCCAAGATATGCAACGACAACTTGGGAATTAAAAAGCTGATCAAGACCTTCGAGATCGGTTCCTTGATGGATAAAACCACGCGCAAATGATGCTTGTAAAAATTCTGAAGAGAATAACTTCATTCTTGCAACAACCTTTTATTAAATCCCTTTATAGAGGGATGAATCAGCTTGTTTGTCAAGACTTCAATTCAGTCGCAAGACGAGCGCAGTCATACTTTTTAAAACAATGCACATCAATAATTTGCTTTAATTGACGCGTATAAGCATGCCGTCTTGTTGAATAATAAAGAAGGCCATCTGCTAATTTTAAGCTGCAGGGACGTGCTCCTTCAAGGCGTTGTTGTGCGCGAATACGGCGCAAAGAATCATATGCTGGATGTTTATTAAGGGTATCCATATAGGTTTTTACACCTTCAGAAAGTGAATCAAATGTTAAAAGACGTTTCTTGTCTTTCATTAAACCAAAAGGAGAATTTTGTTTGCGTGCAAATTTGCAGCCTCCCCAACCACTTTCAACAACAGCTTGCCCTAATGCAAGAGACGGCGGAATAATATCAACACGTTTTAAAAGTTCTTCAAAAGAGACTCGTTTAATATTATAGCGCTTTGCAAGATCTTCCAGCCATAAACGTTGTTCAAAACTTAAAGAATTTCCGCTATCAACGATCCTTCTTAACCGTAAAAGGTAAGTTCTATCAGCAAGAATATCTTCATTATGCTTCAAGATATGAGGTAAAAGAGTTTGAACAAATATTTCTTGTTTATTTTTGATGTTTGTAATACCGCCAAGTTCAGCAGGAAGATAAGCCGCAAAGACACGAGGAATTGCCACTGAATCAGTAAATTCAGGCGCTCTGGTAAAGGAGCCCTCAGTCACATGGTCTTCAGGAAGATGGCTTATCTGTGTCAAAGAGACGGGTTTATTTTGAGATGTAAAACGCGCTTTTTGAGCATTTTTCGAGGATAATTTTTCAGGTGTTAAAACAAAAGAACTCACATAAAGAGCAGCCACCATCATGTTTACAGCAATAATAAAACTTTTATCAAAGAAATACTTAAATACTTTTTTATGAGCTTTTTTCATTTTTTATTCTCGATTTTAGTTGAATAGTTAAAGAGGATTATTCGTTGGTAGCACGAACTTCTTGAACTTCAGGGATATAGTGTTTAAGCATATTCTCAATTCCTGTCTTAAGTGTCGCTGTTGAACTTGGACAACCTGAACAAGCACCTTGCATTTCAAGGTAAACAATACCATTTTCAAAACGATTAAAAACAATATCGCCGCCATCCATGGCGACAGCGGGACGAATACGTCCATCAAGAATTTCCTTAATCTCCTTCACAACATCGCTATCTTCTTCAGAAGATACGGAGGTTGTTTCTAGCTGGATTTCGACTTTTTCATGGTGCATAAAATATTCCATGATAAAACCAAGGATTTTGGGCTTCAAGACAAGCCAGTCATATTGGTCTAACTTTGTAAGTGTAATAAAATCAGAACCGAAAAAAACGCCTGAAATGCCCTTAATGGTAAAAAGCGTTTTTGCAAGCAAGCACTCATCTGCACTTTCTTTGGTTGGAAAGTCTGCTGTTCCGCTTTCCAAAACAGGGCGTCCTGGAAGGAACTTAAGCGTTGCTGGATTAGGTGTTTCTTCTGTTTGAATAAACACGCGCTCTCCTTTCAATTAAACTTTTTTACGATCCTCATTTTATGGATAAAAACAGTTGTGTCAATACTTTTATATCCTTTTAAAAATCAAAGACTTAAAATATTAATATTAGTATCAATAGAAACAATATTATTAATAAGTAAAATAATTAAGTATTTATAAATATACTATTTAACATTCATTGTTATCAGATTGTTATTTAATATATTTATTTATTAGTTATAAGAATAATATTTTTATTGTACCTTAAATGCTAGTTTAAATAGACAAGAATTTTTCTCTTATAATGCGAAGGTTAATAATTAAAAGAATTTAAAACTGGCTTAACTCTAACTCACGAGCTTCCAACGCGCGAAGCTCGTTTCTGAGGCGTGCAGCTTCCTCAAACTCAAGATTGGCAGCATTAAGCAGCATGCGCTTTTCAAGTTCTTTCTTATATTTTTGCAGATCTTTACCGACAAGATGTTGCGTTTCTTCTCGTAAAGTAATTGTTGTGTGATCACGTTCGTAGACACTGGAGAGGACATCACCAATTGATTTTTTAACAGTTTCAGGCGTAATTCCATGTTGAGCATTATAAGCTTGCTGTTTTTCACGACGGCGGCCACTCTCTTCAAGTGCTGCGGTTAATGAGCCTGTCATTTTATCGGCATACAAAATGGCACGTCCATCAACATTACGAGCGGCACGCCCTATCGTCTGAATGAGCGATGTTTTTGAGCGTAAATAGCCCTCTTTGTCGGCATCCAAAATAGCAACAAGGGCACATTCAGGAATATCAAGACCTTCTCGCAAAAGGTTAATGCCAATCAAAACATCAAAGATCCCTAATCGCAAATCTCGAATAATTTCAATGCGCTCCAAAGTATCAATGTCCGAATGAAGATAGCGTGCCTTAAGCCCAGCTTCTGTTAAGTATTCAGCTAAAGCTTCTGCCATTTTCTTTGTTAATGTTGTGACTAAGGAACGATAACCTCTTTTAGCAACTTCAACACATTCTGAAATAAGGTCATCCACTTGATGTGTTGTAGGTCTAATAACACAAATGGGATCAATCAAACCCGTAGGTCGAATAATTTGCTCAACAAAGATCCCTTGAGTTTGTTCTAGTTCCCAAGGGCCAGGTGTTGCTGAGACAAAGATCGTTTGAGGTCTCATAGCATCCCATTCTTCAAATTTTAAAGGCCGATTGTCACGACAAGAAGGAAGCCTGAAGCCATATTCAGCAAGTGTTCCTTTTCGTACTGAGTCGCCTCGATACATGCCCTTAAGCTGAGGAACAGCAACGTGGCTTTCATCAACGACTAAAAGCGCATCGTCAGGTAAATATTCAAATAACGTTGGCGGAGGATCGCCAGGTTGACGCCCGGTAAGGTAACGAGAGTAGTTTTCGATACCTGAGCAAAACCCGGTTGTTTCAAGCATCTCAAGATCAAAGGTCGTTCTCTCTCTAATTCTTTGCGCTTCTAAAAGCTTTCCTTGTTGCTCAAACTCAACCAATCGTTCTTTTAGTTCGCCTTGAATCTTCTTAATTGCCTGCATAATTGTTGGCTTAGGTGTGACATAGTGACTATTGGCAAAGATTCTTATTTCGGCAAGAGAACCGATCTTCTCGCCCGTGAGCGGATCAATTTCGTGAATCTCTTCAATTTCATCGCCAAAAAGGGATAGTCGCCACGCTCGATCTTCAAGGTGAGATGGAAAGATTTCAAGCGTATCTCCACTCACGCGAAAGGTTCCACGCTGAAAATTAATGTCATTTCGTTTATACTGAAGCTCAACAAGATGTTGTAATAAGGTTCGCTGGTCCATTGTTTCTTTTTGACGGAGCGTAATAATCATTTTTCCATAATCTTCGACAGCTCCAATACCGTAAATGCAAGACACGCTTGCAACGATGATGACATCGCGTCTTTCAAGCAGAGCTCGTGTTGCAGAGTGACGCATTCGATCGATTTGTTCATTAATCGTGGCTTCTTTCTCAATGTAAGTATCTGAGCGAGGAACATAAGCTTCTGGTTGATAGTAATCATAATAAGAAACGAAATATTCGACAGAATTGTCCGGAAAAAATTCTTTCATTTCGCCATAAAGCTGGGCCGCGAGCGTTTTATTCGGAGCGAGTACAAGAGCTGGACGATTACTTTTGGTAATGACATGGGCTATTGTAAACGTTTTTCCTGAACCTGTAACACCAAGAAGCACCTGGTTACGCTCATTCCTTTGAAGCCCTTCAAATAGTTGCTCGATAGCTTCGGGTTGATCGCCAGCAGGTTGAAAGTTTGATTTAAGAGAAAATAAGCTCATGATAACTCTAAGTCTAACAGAAACAAATTATTTTAAAAATAAAGTTATTATTTTACTCAAAAAATAAGAAAAAATTACGATTCATCTCGCTGAAGCAAGTTATGGATCGTGATGGGAAATGTGAAACGCTCTAAAATTTCGCCAATTTTTAAATCTCCAGCGATTTCAGCTACAAGGGCTAAAGGATCTTGAGGATGTTTACTAACACGGACTTTTATATTTTTAAGACGTGGTTCATAATAAGTTACGACACGCTCTATTTCTGTTCCAATATCACGTCTTCCCGTATCGCTTGCGCCATCAAACCATGAAAAATCTCTTAATCCAAAAAATTGAGGAAGAGCAAAATCTGGAATGAATTCCCCATGCCCATCTTCAGGAGGGCGTCGAACTGTAGGGCGCGTATTAAGAACCAATTCAAGTTCACGCTGCACGGATTCTTTTAATTCTGCGGGTGTTAGAATCTGATAGGAGCTTGGCTCTGAAACTAAATGAGGTTCAAGATCTGTTAAACGATCAAACAGAGGCGCTAGAGCCCCTGCCTGTACCGTAGATTGTTCTAAATTATAACGTTTACTCATTGTAAAATTATGTTAGTTGTCCTGTCGTGAAATCAAACTTAACTGAAGTCGAACCAGTATTTGTTCCTGCTTGATCATAACTATTAATTTTATTCTCAATAGTCGCAGGTCTAAAGGTTACGACAACAGTATCATACTTTGGTTCGTAAGTTTGAAAGTAGCTATTCGTAAAAGTTAATTCTTGGACAATAACATTTATATTCGCAATGTTTGCTAACCGAGCAATGTGAATAGTCTCAATTTTGTCGCCTTTCATAAGTTTATTCATAATGATGGGGGCGAAGTTACCATTTGGAATAACCATCACAGGATCTTCAATCACAACACGTGCTGAGGTATAAAGTTGATCAGCAGCATTAGGATTTGTAAGGCGGCTAAGGCGATAGTTAAAGTGGAACAGTTGAACGTGGTCCTTAAAATTTTCTAAGGTTGATTTTGTGTCAACACCATCAATTTTAATCATGAACTCTGGTGTGGCTGTCACATTACGATAAGCCTCTGAAGGAATCATTTGATCTGGTTGGCTAGCTCCTTTTGCCCAACTTTCTGCTGATACTGAAGCGCTTGAGAAGCTTCCGATTTCGTTTGGCATTTTTACCTCCTATAAATTTTTCTTTTCTACTTTTTAATTAACTCTTCTTTATCCTCAACCTGCAGCACGCTTTGGTAAAGCAGCCACAAGACGAATGGAGGCTGTTAAGTCTTCCATTTGGAAATGAGGTCTTAAGAAAACAACGGCTCTGTAACTTCCAGGTTGTCCAGGAACATCATAAACATCGACGCGCGCTTCACGAAGTGGGTAGCGTGCCTTTACAGGTTGGCTTGCCACATCAGTTAAAAGAACATACGAAGCAATCCAATTATTGAGATAGATTTCGACGTCAGCTCTGGACATAAAGCTACCGATTTTGTCACGCATAATCACCTTAATGTAGTGGGCAAATCGTGAAGCCGCTAAAATGTAAGATAATCTTGCAGAGAGTCGTGCATTTGAATTTGCTTCATCTAAGTTATAAAGCTTAGGTTTTTGGCATGTTTGTGAGCCGAAGAAAGCAGCGTAATCGCGATTCTTACAGTGCACAAGACCAATGAATCCAAGGTCACTTAGCTCTTTCTCACGACGGTCTGTAATTGAGATCTCAGTTGGACATTTGAGAGCAATATCACCATCTGTTGTTTTGAACGTATAGTAAGGTAAATCTTCAACCATACCACCACCTTCAACCCCGCGAATTGCGGCTGGCCAACCAAATTCTGTTGCCGCATGAAGAATTCTTTGAGAAAGACCCCAAGCTGAGTTACCCCAACAGAATTTAGAGTTGTCAGTTCCATCAACATCTTCGATAAAGTTTAGTCCCATTACCATCTGACCATTTTCACCGCCATAAGGAAGGCGCATCAAGATATGAGGAAGGGTAAGAGCAACATAGCGTGAATCTTCTGTTTCACGGAAAGAAGCCCATTTACCAAGCTCAGTAGAGTCGAAGATACGCGATAGATCTCTTGGATGCCCTAACTCAGAAAAGCTAATCAGGTCAAAGAGATTTGGGTTTGCAGCTGCGATGAAAGGTGCATGAGCTGCTGCTGCCACTTGAGAAATTTTTGTGAGTAACTCAGTTTCTTGTGGGTTACGACCAAATTCAAAATCACCCATTAAGAAAGAATAAGGTGAACCACCAAAAGTGCCGTATTCTTCTTCGTAAACCTTCTTAAACAAATGACTTTGATCGAATTCACAAGCCTTTTCTAAGTCAAGGATAAGTTCTGTTTTCGTAACATTCAATAAACGAATCTTAATATGAGCATTTTGAGTCGTAGTTGTCATCAAGAGCCACAAACCTCTCCAGCTTCCTTCAAGTTTCTGATAATCTGGATGGTGGAGAATTTCATTGAGCTGAGAACCAACTGTTGCGTCAAGTTCTGCAATGCGTTGTTGAACGAGAGCCACACAATCTGAAGGCATCTTGTCTGTTGCGCTAACAAGAGTGATAAATTCGTTAATTAAGACACCAGCATAATTTTCTTGGGAAGGATCCCTGACCATTTGTGTCGATTGAACCAAGCTTGGCACGTCTGTACTAGCGCCTTTATTAGCCATGATGTCATCCATGGCTTTATTGAGGGATTCATTCCCTTCTAATTTTCCGAGTAAATCATTAAGACGTGTTCTTGTTGTGTAAAGATCATTAAGAGCAGGTGTCTGGCTAACAATTTGAAGGGGCTCAAAGTCATCCATAGACAAAAAAGTTAAATCAACATTAATCTCTTTAGCATCTCCACCAAGTTTGTTCGGGACGAGAATATTTACTCTTGGGCGGATGGATGCCATGACATCAGGAATCATATCGCTTGCGATATCAACAAATTTACGTTCTTTTAAGGGAGGACGAGCGACTTCAGATGCGCCTGATAAATCAGCCATTAGTCCAAGTACGAAAGGTAGCTCACGTGATTCAACGGCATTGCCAATTTCGACATCATAAGTGATCTGTACGCGTGGAGGGCGGACATTATCTATAACATGTTGTATACTTTCTCTCATCATTATCTCCCTTGTTATATGGCCCCATTAATGGGGTTGCAGTTCTACTTTTTTACTGTCTACTTTTAATTTAAAAGCAATTTGATTAAAAACCGGTAAACGCCGAGAAAAAATATCAAGAAAATTTACAAGCAATTGAAAGATAATTATTTTTTTATGTATTTTGCGGGAAAAGGGTTAATAAGGGGTTAACTTCTTCATGTTTAATCTTCGCAATAGAGCATTAGATTTTGTAAGTTGGCATTAAATGACATATCTTGCTTTTTGTACAGAAAGGCGTTATTTTTTTGCAAGTTTTTTAGAAGATGAAGAGGATGCTGCATGCCAATGAATGCGAAAGACATTATAGCTTTAATTAAACAAGGCATTCCTGATGCTGATATACAATTAAAGTCTATTGTTGAAGATCAGGATCATTACGCAGCAATTATAATTTCTTCTTCTTTCCAAGGAAAAACAAAGATACAACAACATCAAATGGTGTATGAAGCTCTTCAAGGAAAAATGGGGGCTGAATTGCATGCCTTAAGTCTTAAAACACAAGTATCAAAAGGAGAAAAAGATGACAGCCATATTTGAAACGATTCAAGATCATCTTAAAACGTATCCTGTTGTTCTGTATATGAAAGGGACCAAAAAAGCACCTTTGTGCGGTTTCTCAAGCGTTGTTGCGCAAATTTTAACCCGCTTAGGGGTAGAATTCTATGATGTTAACGTGTTGGAAGATCAAGAAATACGCCAAGGCATAAAAGATTTCACGAATTGGCCGACAATTCCTCAGCTTTATATCCAAGGGGAATTTATTGGTGGTGCTGACATTGTGCGCGAAATGTATGATTCAGGAGAATTAAAAGTTCTTTTAGAAGGCAAGGGATTAATCTAATTAAGATCAAGGCCTTTTAATAAAATTATATGTCGAAGTAACGCACATAACCGAAAGAAAACGGTTGAATCTATTGGCTTTTAAGTAGCTACTTGTAAATCATTTCTTTATTAAAAGCAGAAAAAATTCTCTAAAAACAATATTCTTCTTTTCTCTCTTGAAAGTTTTCGGTATGGTGGGGCCAACTTAGGGCGATTAGCTCAGCGGGAGAGCGTCTCGTTTACACCGAGAGGGTCGGGGGTTCAAATCCCTCATCGCCCACCATTCTTTTTAATAGGTTATCCTATCTTGCTTTTATCTCCTTTTTGCTGGGGGAACATAGGAAGCAATATTTAAAATATGCTAAGCTGAATTTATTCAGCTAAAAAACTTAAATTTTCGATCTTTGATCGTGAATATTTTTTAACCTCTACAATTTACTAAGAGGCTGACACTTGACTTTTAAGGAGTTAGGATATCGTTTGTATGTAAAGCATTGTAAGTTATGGAAAAAAAACAAATCTATCTCATGGAATATTTTGTTGCAGGAACTCCAACTAGGACAGTGGCAGATCTAGTGGGAGTCCATCGTAACTCTGCCATAAGATTTCCATAAATTAAGAAGAAGATTGCCATTAAGCAGCTAAGCTGAAGTGAGAATTTCTGCTGAAACATCGACCTAGACGAGAGCTATTTTGGAGGAAATCGTAAAGAAAAGCATAACTGTGGTGCTGCCGGTAAATTTCCTGTTTTTAGTATCTTAAAATTCGGAGGCCAAGTCTATACTCAAGTCATCGATGATATAAATTCAGCAATTCTCATGCCTATTATTACGAGAGAAAATTAAACCTGATAGCATCGTTTATACGGATTGTTACCGATCTTAGAATGTGTTGGATATCTCTGAATTTAAGTACTAACGTATTAATCATCTGAGCTCTTTGCTAATAAGCATAACTATATGAATGGAATTGAGAACTTTTGGAATCAGGCTAAAAGAGTGCTGAGAAAATACAAAGGTATACCTCGAAAGAATTTTCACTTGTTCCTCAAATAATGTGAGTTTACATCTTAATTATAGATCTTCAAAACAACAATTGGATATCCTTAAAAATAGGCTAGCTTATCTCAATATACGACTGCCCCTAAAAATATTTAGAAGAAGCTTAGATCGCAAAAATAATAATGTAAAAATAAAATTTCTAAATTGATATAATAATGAGCTACCAATTAATATTAGCAGCTCATATTTAACAATATTTTTAGATCATAAATTTCAGTGAGCAGTTACTTCACTGTTTGTATCATCTTTTTTATGAAGAGATTGTTGGCGATATTGAAAAGGTTTTCCTTCACCAACATCATTATTATAACCATCAATCCTTATTTGGTCAGAATTTGTAGGGTAACGTTGAGAAAGTATTTTTGATTCAAATGGACGAGGTTGTATACTAGGTGAATTTTGCTTTTGATGATGTGCAAAACATCTTGGTGTTAAATCCATATCCCATTCTTCAACTTGATGGGAAGCTAAAGTGCAATGATTGCCAACGCAAGTCATGATTCCTAAAAGATAAATTGTTCGTTTCATTTCTCTTCTCCTTTCGCTAAATAATGTTTAGTAAGTGGGTTTTATATTAAGCTTTCAATTTTGCTCTTAAACTCTTCATTTATTAAGACCCCTAGATTAAAAGGTTGCGCATCCTGACCTGCACTTGTATGAGTACCTACACATACCACTCCATGGTCTTTATGAAGAAACCATATCCCCGAGCCACTTTGCCCTTTTGTCGTATCGATATCATACTTAATTCTATTACTTTCTACTTCACCAAGAACATCGCCTTCATGAGAGTATGCACTCCTTACTCCCGGATAACCCGTTATATTAAACTTTTTCCCTTTAAAAAAAGTTGAAGGCAATGAAACAGGCAGTGCAAACTTCAAACCTGAGGTTGCTATTTTTGCTGCTACTTCTGAGGTAAAAATAACTAACGCGATATCAGAAGCAGGATCTAGCTTCTCTTGATAAGCTTTGGGAACAAAGACACTAGAGTCATCTTTTTTGGGAAAGACAATAGATTCTGCCAAAACTTTATTAAGATGACATGCACCATAACATCTTAATTCATCCGGATAGCCTCCATCGAGGAGATCAAATAAGTTATGGGCAGCAGTTAAAAGAAGATTGTTAGCAATTAAAATTGCACTACCATAATATATTTTTGAGGTTTTATTAGGCCCAATGTTATAATAAATCATTTCTAAGAAAAAGTGATAATTATAAGGGTCTTTGAAGATTCCTTCTCCTATTATACGTCTTCTATCCTGAACTTGTAATAATTTTTCATCTACATCAGTTGCTAAGCACTTAAATTGTTTTAAAGCTTCAGGTGAACTAAATTCCCTAAAGTAAATATCTTTTTTATTATCATACTGAAATTGAACAGTTTCAGTTGGAAGTGGAGTAGCTAATTTAATTTGTTTAGGTTGAATTATAAACTCACTTATTGAATCATCATAAATAGTATGGGAACTAGCAGAAGCAAAAGAATTAATATTTATCAATAAAAATAATAAAAGAAGCCTTGTTAATTTCATGTTAACTCCTTGATTTAAATAGAAATTGTTAAAGATATTAATTAAATTTAACATAATAAAATTATTTATTCCAGTAGAAATTATGGTGATTGATTAAATAAAAGATTTTACAGCTAATATTAATGTATGAGACATATGAAGTAAAGCTTCATTGAATGCTATTTTATTTACTTAAAAAATATTTTTAGAGATGAGGCTTTCGATCTTGTTTCTAAACAAGCTTGTTGCTTACCTTAAGGGGGCATCAGCTAAGTGCGCGTATCGCTGAATAGTAGAAGCTTGTGTATTACCTAAGAGCTTGCCGACTATAATTAAACTTAATCCACTGGATATCAAATGAGAGGGTGAGTGTGGCATAAATCATGAAGACGCACATTAGGTAAATCTGCCTGCTTCCTAATGTTTTGCCATGAATTTTTGATGTCTTGTAAAGGCTTATTCGGTATTTTGCCCTTGGAGTCTTCTTAATTTTTGAGTGAGATTCTAAATATTCCTTAGTTACGACTTTGACATTTCTAAAAGAACTATTTGAAGTTAACTTAATCTATGGGTCCTCTCCTAAATTGATGCTTAATACCAGCTTACAGCCCTGTTCTATTGCATGTTATGCAGTTATTTGACCATGAGTGCTAATCTTAATTTTTCGGGTAATTTTATTCCTATTTCTATATGGCAGAAAATAAGTCTTCTTGCCGGAAGGATAAACTCTCAAGCAAAAGCCCGTAATTTCTTTATCCCAGTGTACAATCCAATTTATTGAATCAGGTTCAATGCTCTTAACAACTCTTTTAGCAAGTTTGAGCTTATTCGCTTTTTGCATTAGAAAAAGAATTATGGTGATGTGTTAGAAATCATAATCGCTTATATTAATTATTAAATAAGTGAAATTTAATAATTAATATATCTACTTAGAAAATCATTGATCAATATCTTTTCTCGTTTACACCGAGAGGGTCGGGGGTTCAAATCCCTCATCGCCCACCATTCTTTAGAATTTATTTTTGCCTAAGAACTCTTGAGAAAACGATTTATGAGAACATTAGGTTTTCAAAAAAAAATTAGTTCTGAGGTTTTCCGCTTGTGGCTTTAGAAACACACAAAACTTTTCCTTCTTTATTGACCCATCCATGGACAATCATATCCTTAGGTGTACGACCACGGACAAGCATTCCAGAACTTGGATCTGAAGAGCCAATCATGCCAACTTTGGCATCCAAATGATGGCGATCAACACCATCTTTTGCAGTAGGATTGACAGTTGTTAGGACCCATGTATTTGGACCGCCAAATGTCTCAATGAAACCGATTTTTTCATTTAAGCCCTCTTTCGTGGCTTTTTCGCGTCCTTTTTCATCTAAAGTAAGGACTAAACAGCGCTCAGGATAGCTTTTAGGTGCTGAAACATTAACATTTTCTGCAGCTGTAATATATCCTTGTGCAGTAGCTATTTGGGAAGATATTGCGCGGGGAAGTTTTTTAACAGCATCAAGTTGCTTTAAATTTGTGCTTGCTGTGTCGAGAGCTTGAGAAGCTTGAATAAGGACTTTATTGACATTTTCATCATGACCTTTTGCAATACCAAGTTTATTTAATTGATTTTGTTGGGCTTTAATTTGCTCTTGACTTTCTTTAACATAGGAAGAAATATCAAGTCGATTTGGTCCTTTATCTGTCGTTACGCCTGCGTAAGCATCCATAACCGTTAATGCCCAAATCGAACTGATGATTAGATGATATTTTTTCATTTTTTTCTCCCTTAAAACTTTCTTTTTTAAATAATTATAATTTAAGTCAGATTAACAATTAAAAGTTAATAAATTCTTTAAGAAGTAGGTTATGTTTTCTTGTTCAACAAGAGGCCAGAACTTTTTGAAACATTTTTTGAAGGAATCGACTCTTTATTCTTTAATAAGGCGAATAAATAACGACTTTTAAAATTTACGCTAGGACTTAATAACCCTTAAACTTAAATAGTAAAGGAGTTATTATGGCACGTAAATCAATCGCAGATTATGCTGAAGATTATACCGATCCAAAGCTTCGCTTTAAGCTTAAGGAAGAAATTAAGGAAGGCTCAAAAGGAGGAAAAGCGGGGGAATGGTCTGCAAGGAAATCTCAACTTCTAAAACATGCGTATGAGAAGCACAAAGGTGGCTATAAACATTCAGGAGAAAAGACAAAAGAGCAAAAGAATCTTCAGGATTGGACATCTCAAAATTGGGAAACGGTAGACAAAAGTAAAGTGATTAAAAAGAACAAGACAACGCGGTATCTTCCTCATGATGTATGGGAAAGCCTGACAGCCGAAGAGAAACAACAAGCAATAAAAACAAAAGAAAAAGGATCAAAAATCAAACAGCACGTTTCAAATCCGCCTTCTGTTAAACGTAAAATGCGTAAGAGTCATGGTTTATAAAATCTCAAGCAAACAAGAGAAAGATCAAAGGTGGCAGAAGATTAAACCTAATTATGCTTGGCATAATGATATTGATTATAGGTTGCACCCTGAGAAGTATCGTGTTGGAAAAGGAGAGCAAGGCGTTCTTATTTGCCAGCCTTATAAATCCGAAATACTCCCGTTCTGGCGGTTTAAAACACCTGATATTGCTAAAGAAAGTAGTGCAAAGATTTACCAACTATTTGAACAATATCTTGAAAAAGATGATTTTGTCGGCGCTGATATGGCGCGTAAATTTCTACAAATGGGTTATACGAGGGCGCGGCGGTATGCAAATCACAGAACTGGAAGGAAATACGATAAGGTAACAGGAAAAGAGCTGCCTAAAGATATCCCCAATCCTTTAAAAGAAAAAAGTGCTCTCATATTTTATGAAAAGTGGAAAGAAGCCGAAAATAATGAGCATTATCAAAAACTTAAAAATGAATGGAAAAGAGAGCTTGGCTGAGAGATTAAATTCTTCAACATTCTGAAAACTTTCCCAAGAAAAAGGACGTAAGGCTTAGAAAGGTTTTACGATTAAGAGTTAAACAAAAATTTAAGGCCTAAAATATCTTCAAAGGCCTTAAGAGTTAAAAATGCAATATTTGTTTAAATTTATTGTCTTGAAGTGTTTTTATACTCGGCAAGCTTCTCTCTTATCAATGCGCTTTCTCCCTTATTAAAAAAGAAAATATTTGCTTGACCTTTAATATCTGGATGATTTTGCCAATAATTGATATTTGCACTTTCTATAATAATAGGAACTGTAGCGCGCCAGTCGTTGTGACTTCTTAGGTTTTTTACAAGAGCATTAACATTTTGCTCGTCTTCTCCCATATCGCCATCAGTTAAGATCACATCATACTCATGTAAGTTAGTTAGAATTATGGCTTTTTGGGCATCATTTGCAGTGTCAACTTGTTCATTTTTTAAGCCAAGTGTATTTTTTAAAACGTTCTTTTTAGACATCAAAACACTTCCAGTGTCGTCAACTGCTAAAGCTCTCTTAGGCGTGGCAGTTTGTGGTTCAGAAGCTTCCATAACGTTAAGTAAGGAAGTTAAAGTATTTATTGAAAAGAAAGATAAAATAAGTAGAAAATGTTTCTTTTGCATATTAATAATCCTTTGTTTTGTTTGGATAATTTTCTATTTTTACAGATTAACTTTACGTTATAAAACTTAAAATAAAGTAAAAATAAGTTATGATGAAATATTGATGAGATTATTTTGATAATTTCATCAACTTTAGTGTTATCAAAGGGTAAATTTGAACCTTAAGATAAGAGTATCTCAGGATAGAATTTTTCGGCCATACCTCTACTTTTTAGATGACAAAGGAAATGATCTATGCTTCTATAAATTTATTAAATAAAATTTATTATTTTCGAAATATAAGCCTTGCAAAAGGCTTGTATGGTTCTGGCGATTATCAATTCCCTCCCCTAACTTTCGCTGGAACCCAATGAAGTCGGCGTTCTATGAGCGCCGGCTTTTTTTTATTCATATTGCTCAAAAGTGCTGATTGTCTTATAGATGCAAAGAGGCGCCGCAAAGGAGTTACAACCATAAAGGGGAAAATATGCATAAGGATGAAACGCTAGGCGATCAACTAGCTAAGCCAGAGACACCTCACAAATCACGTCGTGATTTTCTTATTCTCGCCAGTAGTGCCGTAGGCGTTGTTGGTGGCGCAGGTTTTGTTTGGCCTTTAATTAAAAGCATGAATCCTGCTGCAGATGTATTAGCTCTTGCATCCATTGAAATTGATCTTAAACCTATTAAAGAAGGGCAAGCCATTACGGTTATGTGGCGAGGGCGTCCTTTATTCATTCGTCATCGAACTCCGAAAGAAATCCAAGACGCCAAGAATGTGAATCTTAAGGATCTAGTTGATCCTCAGACGGATACTGAGCGTTTTAAACAACATCCACAATGGCTTATTGTTGTCGGCGTATGTACGCATCTAGGATGTGTTCCTTCTGGCCAGAAGCCAAGCGATAATCGTGGACAATACGGGGGATGGTATTGCCCTTGTCATGGCTCTGTTTACGATATCTCTGGGCGCGTGAGAGGTGGTCCAGCACCGCGTAATTTAGAAGTCCCCCCTTATACGTTTTTGAATGAAACAACGTTAAGAGTTGGGTAGGAGAATTTTATGTCAATGCCTTCATCAGAAAAGAAAAAAACTGGTTTTATTGCCTGGGTAGACGAGCGTTTACCTGTCTTTACCTTTGTCAATAAAGAGCTTGTCGATTATCCCACACCGCGAAATCTTAACTATTGGTGGAACTTTGGTTCACTTGCCGGCATTGTGCTCGTGGTTATGATTTTAACAGGTATTTTTCTTGCCATGTTTTATACGCCTCATGTCGATCATGCTTTTGCAAGTGTTGAACGTATTATGCGCGAAGTTAATTATGGTTGGTTGATCCGTTATATTCATATGAATGGTGCTTCAATGTTTTTTATTGTCGTTTACATTCACATGTTTCGAGGACTTTATTATGGGTCTTATAAAGCACCACGAGAACTTCTATGGATTTTAGGGGTGGTTATCTTTCTTCTAATGATGGCAACGGCTTTCATGGGCTACGTCCTGCCATGGGGACAGATGAGTTATTGGGGAGCAACTGTTATTACGAATCTTTTCTCGGCAATTCCTGTAATTGGTGATCCAATTGTTACTTGGTTATGGGGAGGTTTCTCAGTTGCCAATCCGACCTTAAATCGGTTTTTTGCTTTGCATTATCTTTTTCCATTCTTAATTGTTGGTGTCGTTTTTCTTCATCTTATTGCGCTGCACCAACATGGTTCAAATAATCCGCTTGGTATTGATGCCAAGAAGCCTGGCGATAAAATCCCGTTTCATCCCTATTATACGGTCAAAGATCTTTTAGGCTTAGGCGTCTTGTTGCTTATCTGGGGCTCATTTGTTTTCTTTGCACCGAACTTTTTTGGTGAACCAGATAATTATATTCCTGCAGACCCTTTGGTCACGCCTGAACATATTGTCCCTGAGTGGTACTTCTTACCTTATTATGCCATTTTACGGTCGGTTCCTGATAAGTTGGGTGGAGTTATTCTGATGTTTAGTGCAATTTTTGTTCTAACTTTAATGCCATGGTTAGATCGTTCGCCTGTCAGAAGTGCACGCTTCAGGCCGTTATATAAAATCCTTTTTTGGATTTTTATGTCAGCTTGTTTAACCTTAGGCTGGGTCGGTTCACAAAAACCTGAAGGTTTGCCGTTGCTTCTTGGAAGAGTGGCAACAGCATACTATTTTATTCATTTTCTTTTGTTTGTGCCTCTTCTGAATCGTATTGAGCGTCCTCTTCCACTACCTGACAGTCTTCAAAAGAAACCACTAAGCGTTCAGTCATCAGGAGGTTCATCATGAGACATCGCTTTCTCAGAGATCTCTTAATCATTCTTTTAAATTTCTTTGTAAGTGATGAGCCTTGTGCAAATCAAAAAGTTCCAGTTTCAGAAAATAAATGGAGTTTCACGAAACTCTTTGGAACTTATGATCGGGCTGAACTTCAACGAGGATTCCAAGTTTATCAACAAGTTTGCTCAACATGCCATGGCTTAAGTCATATTAGTTATCGCCACCTCAAAGCTTTAGGGTTTAGTGAGGCTAAAATTAAAGCTATTGCCGCTCAAAAAGAAGTTCAAGACGGTTTTGATGATGAAGGAAATCCTGTAAAAAGAGCAGGAAAGCCTTCAGATTATTTTCCTAATCCTTTTATCAATGAAAAGGCGGCACGTGCGGCGAACAATGGGGCGAATCCACCTGATCTTTCGCTTATTATTAAAGCCAGAAAGGAGGGACCTCAATACGTTAAAGCCTTATTGACAGGCTATACAGCTCCGCCATCCAACGTTCACTTAGCGCCAGGCATGTACTATAATCTTTATTTCAGTGGGCATCAGATTGCTATGGCGCCACCACTTTCAAAGGATCTTGTTCAGTACGCCGATGGAACGCCTGCTACTGTTGATCAAATGGCACATGATGTTGTTACTTTCTTAGCATGGGCATCAGAGCCTGAAATGGAAGAAAGAAAACATTTAGGTGTAAAAGTATTAACCTATCTTTTAATTTTTACTGTTCTAATGGGGCTTATTAAACGTCGGACGTGGCGTCGACTTGAAGAATAGGATAGAACAATGTCAACTTTAGTGACGACTGGTGCAATGATCATGTGTGCGGCTGGTTCCGCACCAGTTCCGTTTACGGCTATAGGACAGATATTTTTAGGTGCAGGAATGGCAGGAAATATTAGTAGTGTTATTCCGATGGTCGATATTCCAACTTTTGGTTCATGTACAATCCTTGCAGCAGAAACACTCGGTGTTGATACCGTGTGTGTGCCGGCGCCTGCTGGAACGTGGATCCCTGGTGTGCCAACAGTTCTTATGGGGGAAATGTGTGCTTTAGACCAGACATCAATACTTATGTGTAGTATAGGCGGGGCGATTACAGTTCAGTTTCCAGGTCAGATTTCAGCGATTGCCGCGGCTTAAATTTTAATAAAATCTTTAACATTTTATGTCATTCTAGAAATGTAGAGAAAGAATGGAGGTGCGCAATGAGCCAACTAGCCCTTCAAATGAAGAACTACCGCCTTACAACAGCAGAAATCCTGTATCATCTTCCGGATCATCCGGACATTTTACAAACGTTCATTTGGCAAGAGTATGATTTGTCCCCCAATTTTCCTGAACTTCATAAGTTTCTTGATTTCTGGGCACACAATATAGAGGGGCGCATGCATTCTGTGACGATTTCTCATGTTCAACTTATTAAAACATCTGAGTTTAATTACATTCCTCATTCTCTAAGTTTACACTGAAAGAATAAAACAAAAGATAGACTTAATTGAATATGGATATAGTATATTTACTTGATTAATTCTGTAACCTATTAAAACATAGAATCCATAATAATAGCGTGATAAAGGGCTTATTTTCTAGGATTTTAAGAAGATAAACTCATTACCTTAATTTCCTCATTCGCAATTAGCATTCTTTTACAATAAGCTGTCTTTTGTCTCGTTAAGCTACTTTATTTGTCAAAAGTTAAAGAAGAGGGGGGAGTTCCCGATGAAGAAGGCGTAGAGTTTTCTTCTGTACTTCCTCCTTTTTTAGTAAAAGATGATTTTAGATTCTTAAAGATTTTAGATTTTCCTTTTCTAGGGGAGGTTGACTGTACTGGGGTATTGGAAGAAGAGCTTGCTTCCTCTGCGCGGCTCGCAAATTTGGGAGATTTTTGTAATTCTTCCGGTGTAATAAGCTGCATTCCAATGGACTCAGAACGACCCGCTTTCTTAAGATTGGGAGAAGAATGCGTTGAAGAAACATTGATAGAAGAAATAGAAGATGAGGTTGCAGACTTTGATCTTCCTCTTTTCACGACTATATCGGTTTTTTCCTGTGTTGTACTCGATAGTTGCGCCGTTCCCTCTTCTGCTGACTTAAAAAACTGGAGGCGTCCATTGTTAGGGGGGGAAGCCTTTGAGCGAAGTATTGTACTCGGTGAAATGTTACCTCTTGGGCTTACAATCGAAATAGTAGATTCTTTTGATTCAAGAGATGAAAAATTAGGAATACCTTCTTGCGGTAAGGCAACAGTAAGCCTTTTTAAACCATTTTGTGCCTTTTGAAATTTTTGTTCTAATTCGACCATTAAGCGTGCTAAAGGATCTTTTAAAGAAGAACTTGTTGCTTGTTGAAGATCTTTTATTTCCTGCTTTTGCTGTAATTTTTCTAAGCCGTTTTTTTCTTTTAGGAACGTTTGGTGAAGCTTATAGTAGGGACTTAATTCCTGCATGTGTGAGGTGTACGGGGGAAAAGCTTTTTCTAAAGATAATTCTATCTCGTAAATGCGCGCAAGCAGGGAAGCTAAGATGCTGTGAGCACTCAGGTCACCCATCTTTTTAATGTTAAGTTCTGTTGTATAATTCTTGGTAAGGTAAAGTCCATCCTCCACCAGCTTATTTATTGTATCCTGAACATTGTATTTAAAATTTGCAATGACTGTTTCTGGATCTTGGCTAGAGGATACAAGCATAGCTTGGACCGGCAAAAAATGGGTACTTTCAGGACTAGAACCCTTAATCCAAGTCATTAAATGACGCATTTGAGGGACACATGCGCCAAGAAATGCGCCAATATCTTCAGAAGCTTTTATTTGAGCTTTCTTGGTATTAGCCTGTTCTTCTTTGGAAAGATTTGTTGTTGTGTGGGTTTGAGGATAATCTTGCTTTTGTTCTTCAATAGATGAGGCTACAACAGAACCCTTCAAAATGGTTGTTGTCATAAGGAAAGAATAAAGAAACGTATTTTTAATCATTTGAGTACCTATCTGTAAATAATGAGCTAAATAAAAAACATGAAGAGTTAATATTTAAGTTCAGTATTTAATGAAAAAATGTCATTTCGTCAATGTAAAAATAGAATATTTTTTGATTGTTATAACAGAAAGAGGTTGCCTTTTTTCCTGAAAGTTGTTACTATTAATGTATAGGGTTGAAGAGCT
>MKUV01000048.1 GCA_001898725.1 Caedibacter sp. 37-49 | reverse complement strand
TATTTGAACATTCCCCCTTTTAAGGCTTCTCCTATACTTCTAGGATCTTGCAGGTGTGCTACACGTTCAAATAAGAACTGCAGAAGTCGCCTAGCATGTTGGGGTTCAAGCTTGTTGAGTTCTTTCTTTGCAATTAGATCAAACTCAATTTTCCAGGTCATATTCTTTCATAATATCTTCAATAGGAATTGTTTTGGTACGACCTGCTCGGATATCTTCTAATCTTTTTTCTGCAAGATAAATATCTTCAATCTCATCAAGATGCTCAATAATTGCTTCCGTAATATAATAAGACTTCGTACGCCCTGTTATATGAGCCAGTTGATCAAGGCGTTTTTCTATATCATGAGGTAATCGAATTGAATAAGGCATAAGTCTCTTCCTTGTACTACATGTAGTCATACTGCCTTATTTTCAGATCTTTTGCAATAAAAATATAAGAAGTTATAATTATTGATTATCTCTTAAGTGAGACTTTCTTATATACTAAATTTATGACCTGTTTTACGGTTCACTCCAAGATTGATATCATATTTATGAAGACTTGCCTTTATCTTAATCTCTTCTTCGATTCCTAATTCTTGGGCTTTTGTCTTTAATGAAGCGTCATTCCATATTTGGTGAGCATATTTGCGAGCGTCTTTGCTTAAGGACGTCACAAGTTCCTTTTGTTTTCCTTCAGCTTCTGTAAATGTGGGAAGAAGTTTAAGTGTATCTTGACAAGCCAAATAGAGTTCCAAAGCATTAAGACTATATTTTTCGGCTTCATTTTGAGACTTATCTTTAAAACTATTATTTTCTTGAAGAATTAGAGAATCTGATTTGTAAGATGGGGCTGTCTTTATCTCAAAGAGAAGATCTTTTTCTTCTTTTGTCTTTGTTGGCCTGCCCAATTCAGAAGAAATAGTTTCTTTTTCAACGGATCCATAAGAAGCGTGCTGTGATAACTGGGTTTCTTCTGCATTGAGGATTTCTTCAAATAAAGCTTGATCTTTGAGAGCTGATCGAACAGCTTGTATGCCTTCCTCTTGTAATACATCATTAAAGTCACGACCATTTTCTCCTTGAGGTCTGATAAGCGATACTTTGAATCCTTCTTGGGTTAATCTTTCTAAGGCTTTTTGTGATGTTTTCCAAGCTGCAGATTGAGGACCATCTGCATCAGCACAAAGAATAAGTTGTTCATCTTTATTTCTTAGGTGAGCCCCTATATTGGCCATATTAGAGAGACCCAAAGATACAAGTATTCTACCTTTTATTCGTGCTTCTTTCAATGATAATGCTGTTTCGATGCCTTCTGCAATATAGGTAGGACCTTGTTGATCTTGGATCTCAACAACTGTGCCTTTAATGGTGCCTAAAGAGCGTTTCTTTACCTCAATATCAGCTTTATTGGCTGTATCAGGGTCTAAGCATGTCACCTGAGATGCGGTCAGCTGTCCTTCAGCATCTCTTGCAAAAGCTACTAAGGCTGGATAGCTCTTTTGAGAGTCGTAATCTCTAAATTCAGGAATAAATCTTAAATCAGAAGGGAGTTCTGCTGTTTTAATGTTTCGATGTTCTCTTAAGTACTTTTCAGCAAGGGTTTCTTGAAGCGGAAGGGAAGTCTCATAAAGCTTTTGAGTCTTTGCTTGAGAGTTGGCGATCTTTTCTTTTTCTTCTTTATCTGATTGAAGTTTAAGTTCACTTTGTCTTTGTGCTCTCTCTTCCCCATTAAGAGATGTTAATTGAGGGGCATTAAGCTCTGTCCCTAAATGCTTGATGGCTTCTCCATACTTTATTCCTTGGGATTTGCTGATATACTTAAAGATGTCTCCGCCTTCACCTGCCGCAAAGTTATACCAAGCACCAGTCTGGCGATTCACCCAGAACTCTTTATACTGGCCATAACGAATCTCATGCGGCTTTATATGGCTCTTAGGGTTTGCAACCCACCCGTCAATATGACGCGCAAAGATGCCTTCAATATGAGAAGAGGTGAGGCAAGCAAGAACTTCTTCTCGATCATAGGAATTCACAATCTTTTTCTGAGTAAGATCTATCTTCTGGGGACTCTCTCTCTTCTCAAGTTTATTATTATAAGGGGTATCATCAAGGGGATGATCAAGGGTAGAAGTATTGACCTTAAGAATGGTCCATGGATCTTGAGAGTGCTTTCTCCCTCTAAAGGTTGAGAGATCTTTGTAAGCTTGCTCAAGCTCTTGAAAAGTATGAATGGAGAGTTCTTTTCCTTCTTGATGCGCCTTATACCATCCTTGCTCAAATTTCAATCTCTGGAAGTCAAGCTTTTCTTGTTTCAGGAGAGAATAAAGAGCTTTATCAACGCCTCCTTGCTCATTGTGTGTATAGCCAACAAGCTGATCAGCCAGCTTTGTTTTTTCTTCAATATTCTTAGATAATTTATAAGCCTCAATGATTATTCTCGTCTCTCCCAAAACAGCATGCTTTAAGAGGGTTTGTTCTTGAAGGCCGAGTTTTTCAATAAAAGGCTGAGCATGGCTATAATTCTCTATCATTTGATACGCAAGCTTATCGCGTGCTCTTGCAAGCTCTTTGATCTTAGCTTGATGAATTTCAACGACAGAGAGGATTGCCGACATCTTCTCAAGCTCAGTGAGCTGCTTAAAGGCAGCAACCCCTTGATGGTGCAATGACTGATATTCTTGGACTTGTTTGTAGGCAGCCCTCTCTTCAAAAGTTAACTGATGTTCGTAAGCTTGAGTCTTTCTATGCTCAATATATTGCTCAGCCTGAGACATAACAGCTTTAAATCCTTGAGGACGATGCTCATAAAGAGTTCCGCTATAAGTAGCATAGGATCTTCCTTGCTCCTTAACTCTAAAGAAAGGTTTATAAAGTGTGGGGAAGCTCGCCATCTCATAAGCCAGTTCATTCCTCATCTCTTTGACTTGAGCATAATCTTTATAATCAGGATGAGTATAGGAGAGGGAGCCTGGATGGGTTTGTGAGATCTCTTTCCATAAGCGTCGTGCATGATCTGATGCTTTAAAATATTCTTCAACCTTATCAAGAGCGGCTTCTTCTGCCACGCTTAAAAGTCTTTTCCTAAGGCCTGCTTGAACTTCTAGCACCTCTCGTCTCACCCCTGTTTGATGCATAAAAGGAGAGCATTGGCTCCAGTTCTTAAGAATCTCTTGTGCATCTTGGCTCCTTCTTTGAACCATTTCATTATATTGACCCCATTCTTGGGTTATAGAGACTTCTTTGCCCATCTGCTCAGCTTGTAAAGTGAGCGTATCAATCTTTGTTTTAAGGTTGCCAACTTCTTGAGCAACTTTCCAATAGTGCTGCACAAGATTAAAGTAAGGCTTTTGATGTTCTGTTAGATCATAATCTGTTGTAAGCCCTTTATAGTCAGCGCCTTTAACATGCTTTACGAGTCCCTTTAAGTCTGACGCTATCCCTTTGGAGACATATCCTTTAAAGCTCTCCTTATGACGGGTCAACCATATGAGGAGTTGGTTGCTGTTAAAGGAGCTAAAGAACCCATAAGAATGATCAAAGGTCGCACCTTGGGATTTATTGATGGTGACCGCATACCCATGAGTCAGTGCATCATAAGATTTAGAGTCAAACCCCATAAGTCTGCCATCATGAAGCCGGACTTCAACCGTTTGTCGTTGAAGATTAAAAGATTCAATAATTCCTAAAGTTCCATTCTTAACGCCCTTCCCTTCACTCTTTCCTTTTTCAAATGTTGTTACTTGTCTTTCTTTGTGATCATTCTCAAGGAACATGACACGGTCACCGACTGCAAAACGCCTGCCATAAGCAGATTTTCTAAAATGGTAATTTTCATGTCCTTGAAGTGATTGCTTAGGGTCAAGGATTCCCTCTCGCCCAAAGATAAATTCATCACCTAACTTTCCTTGAGATAGGAGGGCTTCCCGAATAAGCTCGTTCAGCTCAATGACGTCCTTATTCTTTTGAGCTAAGGCCATGTGTGCTTGATGTGGACTTTTCTCAATACCTTCTAAATAATCTGCAACTAGAGAGATCTTTGCCTCGAAATCACGCTCTCTAAAATCAAAATGACCGCGTTCATAATAGGGCTTTAGCCCTTCTTCAATACGGTGTTCATTTAAAAGTGCTGAGGCGTCCCGCATCCATTGTTCTTTTTGACGAACAACGCTTTTGATCTCATAGGCGCCAACCTTTTCTTCAACGAGCCTTGCGGCATCAAGTCCTTCAAGCGCTTTAATCTGTTTATTGTCTTGGACAACCCGAAGTTGAGCGCCTGACCTCTCAACTTCAGATAAAAGGCTTTTCCATAAAGCCCCATGGACCATACTGCCTTCATCAAGAATGACCACATGTTTATCCGTTAAACGCCATTCTTGAAGCCGTTCAACTTCTGACTTAGCCTTTGCAAGAGCCTGCCCTTTAAGCTCTTTATCCTCAATCAGATTTTTTAAGTTATCTTGTTTTGACCATCTCTTCTTTAACTGATCAAGCGTATAACCCTCAATGCTTAATTCATGAGAGAGTTGATCCGCTACCTTTCCTTGAAAGGCTGTGCCAATAACAGTAAATCCTGACCTCTTATAAGCCTCAACCACAGGCTTGAGGACGGTACTTTTTCCTGTGCCTGCTTTTCCTGTGAGAACGGTAATTGTTTCAGGGGAGAGAAGATGATCTATGGCGCCTCTTTGTTCTTCTGAGAAGATGATGCCTTCTTGTTTCTGAATATGTTCAATTGAACTAAGCTTATATTTGTCATTAATCGAAGAGCCTGTTCTTGTCTTTAAAATCGCAATTTTATCTGCAATAGATGTCTCAAGATTTTTCATCTCTAAAGAGGTATAAAACGCTTGGCCTTTAATGTTATCTCCTAAATAAATGGCATGTTCTTGAGACAAAATTTTGGCTGTAAAACTTTCAATTGTTCGTGAATAATTATCCTTATCAAAATGTATACTTCTGCTTTCATAGATGTGATTATCATTCAAAGTCTTCCCAATAATGGCAATGGAGGGGATCTCAATCCCATCAATTTTAGCCTTCAAAACTGAGTATAGTTTTTCATCTCCCGCGACCCTTTTAAAGATCTCCTTAGCAAGATCGACTTGTGTAAAAACAGCTTTTTGAGATGCTACAACTTTAATAATTTCTTCAGGATTGTTGAGAAGAATTTCTATATTCTTTTGTCTTATTTCTTCATTATCTTGTATGTTGTGACTGAGTTCTTGAAGGCGATGTCTTGCATTAGGTCCTAAGTGTTTTGTGGCCACAAGCTTAATGCCTTGGTCTTTATAAGAGCGATGATCTAGATGGTAATCATAGCCTTTCTCATGACCAAAATGATTAGTAATGTCTGCCATCTGCTTGCGTATCTCAACAAGCTTAATCTTATCAATGACAAAGCGTTTTTCAGAGAATGAACCGTCAACAAGAGGACGTGTTGTTGCAATAATATGGAGATGAGGATTCCCCTTCATATCATGAATAGCATATTGAGCAACAAGGCCATTGCTGACATAACATTCTTTGACAATTTTACGTGCAAGCTCTGTGAGATGATCCTTATCTGTTATCTCAAGTGGAAGGGCAAAGTCTGCTTTAAAACTTGTCTTACATGAAGAGAGAAACTTCTCTTTTCCAGCTAAACTCTTGTCATTCTTTATAGGATCTTTATGACCTTTAAATCGTTTTTCAGCGATGTAATCTTCAAACCTTTCCACCTCATTCCACAATTGATCGCGATCATATACCCACTCAGGAGAACTCTCAGGTGCAATGATTTCAGAGTACAGAACATCGTGTGCTTTCTTAGAATAATCCCAGGTCATGCCTGTGCGTTCATCTTTTACAATTGAGCCTGAAATATAGGCAGCATGAGAGCAAGCAGAACCACCGCCGCTTCGAGAAGTATAACTCATGTGTGAATGATAAATAGCCATACCACAATATAGAGCCGCCGGCAGGGCCGCACAAGACGAATCTTCATCGTCGTTAAGTGCGCCTTTAGAGTTTTGGCACAAAACTCTTGCAGGATTGTCGTTTTTCTGCTTATATATTTTTATTCTAATCAAGCTGTGGGGAGCTTTCCGATAAGAATGTTTAATTAACTTTTTTGGAAAGAATGAATCATGCAACTTATTGAAAAAAAATTATCAAAGCTAGAAGAGCAAAAGCAAAAAATTGAAAATGAAATTTTAGCATTACAGAACAAAAGACATGAAGAGTTTATATCTTTGTTAAATAAGATTCCTTCCCTCAATCTTGATCCTATGACGTTAATTGGAGGTCTAATTCATGTGGTGGATGAAGCCAACAAGAAACCAGAGTTAAAGGAGAAGTGGCGTTCTGCTGCTCAGAAATTTTGCGGAAGATCACCTTCTCAAAAAAGAACAAAAGTCACTCCATCATCTTCACAAAAAGCTGCTTAAAATGATACAACAACTTAATAAACACTCTTGGGAGTTAGAGCACTATAAAAGAAAAATGAAGCGTTTTGAAGTGAGCGACCGTAAAGCAGAAAATAGAACAAAAATACAGTTAGGTGGTCTCATTTTAAAATCAGGTTTGGCTGAGTTATTAGAAATTAACCCCGAGGATGATCTACAACTTGATCCCCTAGCACGTGATAAAGCAACTACCTTACTAGGGGCTCTTTTACATGTGACAGAACAGCTTCAACATGATTCTGATGGCGCCCTTAAACAAGAATGTTCTTATCGAGGCATGAAAGCGATGATGCAACAATTTATGAGATCAAAAGATCCCAACTCTTCTTGTAAACTTAACCTCAATTCTTCTGGAGAATCCTTATGAACCCTCATTCAAGTCAATTTGATAAGCTTAATCAATTAATCCAAGCCTCTCTTAATGTTTCCAATGATCCTATTGCCAGAGCTTTAGAAATTGCACGTGTCTCTGGCGCTTTCAAACAAAGCAATGTCATTTTTTTCAAGAATCAACTTTACCCCCTTAATCCTCAAAACCCTGGTCAATCTTTACAGCAACTTAAAGCGTTAAAGATGCAGAAAGCTGGATAATGCACGCAGAGTTTTTTCTTAAAGCTCAGAATGAAGAAGTAGGTATCTTTAGATACTATCATATTGTTGTGATGCCCACTCTTTTTAAAGATTGGTCTCTTCTCATTGCCAATGGCAGGATAGGACAAAAAGCAAGGCAAAAGTCTTTACTATTTACCGAT
>MKUV01000047.1 GCA_001898725.1 Caedibacter sp. 37-49 | reverse complement strand
TTGGAGATAAAATAACCCCTTGAATTACAGGGGAAAAGATTTTTTAGGCATGCTTCATTCTAAGCACAAGAACTCTGGACTAACCCTAATCCTTTTAAGGACTACCCTACCTTTTGCCAACTGCATTACCAACTAATTTATCGTGTACGGGCATGCGCTCAAGAGCAATTGAAAAAGCTTCTTCTACCTTTTTGATAGGAATAATATCTAAAGCTGTTTTACAACTCTCTGGTACTTTATCAAGATCACGCACATTATCTGCAGGAATCAAAACTTTTTTAATACCTTCTCTTTGAGCGGCTAGAAGCTTTTCTTTAAGACCACCTATAGGCAAAACATTTCCATGTAAGGTGATCTCACCCGTCATTGCAACGTCGTGGCGTACAGGAATTCCAGTAAAGACAGAGACGATAGAAACAGCAGCAGCAACACCTGCTGAAGGTCCATCTTTAGGTGATCCGGCTTCCGGCATATGCAAATGAAGATTATGTTGCGTAATGACTTCAGGATTAATCCCAAATGCTTTTGCATGGGCGCGGATATAGCTTGCCGCTGCATTAAATGATTCTACAGTCATATTTCCAAGAGAACCTGTCGTAAATACTTTACCGGATCCAGGCATAATAACAGCTTCAATAAAACCTAAATTCCCGCCGGCGCCAGAAGCTGCAAGCCCTGTTGTCACACCGACTTGATTGACTTTATGCGCTCTTGTTCTAAAGATTTTTTCTTGACCAGCATAATTTTCAAGATTGGCTTTTGTAATATGGATAGGGGCTTTTCCTTTTACAATAAGCTCTTTCGTGGCTTTGCGGCAAATTTTTGCAATTTCACGCTCAAGCCCTCTTACGCCCGCTTCAAATGTATAACGTTCAATTAAAATAGGAATAACATCCGCATCTATAGAAAATTCGTCTTTTTTCAAGCCATTCATTTCCATTTGACGCGGTAATATATGGCGTTTAGCGATTTCTTGTTTTTCTTGCAGAGTATACCCTTCGATTGTCACTATTTCCATACGATCCAAGACTGCCTTTGGAAGATTCGAGAGATCATTCGCTGTCGCTACAAACATGACTGAACTTAGATCCGCACCAATCTCAAGATAATGATCGAGAAAAGCATTATTTTGTTCAGGATCCAGCAATTCTAAAAGAGCTGCTGAAGGATCTCCAGACCAATTCATTCCACCAACTTTATCGATTTCATCAAGTAAAATAAGGACATTTGTTGTTTTTGCCTTTTTAAGGGCTTCGATAATCCGTCCTGGGCGAGCACTTACATAGGTTCTCATGTGGCCACGTATCTCTGCCTCATCTCTTATTCCTCCCAAAGGAACTCTTTGGAATTCACGCCCTAAAGCACGGGCAATTGACTTTGCAAGAGAAGTTTTTCCAACACCAGGAGAACCCAGCAAACAAAGAACAGGAACTTTTTTATGACCTGCCCTCTTCTGTGCTGCTAAATATTCCAATACGCGATCTTTGACTTCAGCAAGTCCATAATGATCTTCATTAAGGATTTTTTCAGCTTCTTGAAGATTAATCTCTTTTAAATCATTCTCAAGAACCCAAGGAAAACTTAAAAGCCAATCAAGGTATTTACGAATCTCTGCGGCTTCTGGTGAAAAAGGATTCATGTTCCATAAACGCTCAAATTCTGACAATGCTTTTTCACGTGCTTCACGTGTGAGCTTTTTATTTTTTATACGGTCACGAATTTTTTCAAGTTCAACCTCAAAAAAATTCTTTTTGTCAGCTGATTGAAGTTGGCCTTGAGCATCATTCATTGAATTCTGAGGCAAGAATAAGTTACCTAAGAATAATGAAAAATATAAAGCAAGAAAAATTTGTATCATTTGTACTAACCGGCAATTAATTGTGTCTATTTGTTATATAATATAACTATATAACAAATCAAGTTTATTATCTTCTACCATAAAATTTAAGCGCAATCTTACAACCAATAATAACACGTTTTGTAAAAGCGATTAATGTCTCTTTATTCGACTGCTTTAATAACTTCCTCGCATACTTTTTTAGCATCGCCAAAAAGCATCATCGTATTATCACGATAGAAAAGCTCATTATCCACGCCAGAATAACCTGCGGCCATCGATCTTTTTACAAAGAGGACAGTTTGGGCTTTTTCAACATCCAAAATGGGCATTCCATAAATTGGGCTGCTAGGATCCGTTTTTGCAAGCGGGTTTGTAACATCGTTTGCGCCAATAACAAATGCAACGTCGGTTGTTGCAAAATCTCTGTTGATTTCGTCAAGTTCTAAAACATCTTCATAAGGAACATTTGCTTCTGCAAGAAGTACGTTCATATGCCCTGGCATGCGACCTGCAACTGGATGAATTGCATATCGCACTTGTGCGCCTTTATGCTTAAGAAGATCAGCCATTTCGCGCAAAGCATGCTGAGCTTGTGCAACAGCCATACCATAGCCTGGCACAATAATAATAGATTTTGCATTCGCCATAATAAATGCCGCATCTTCGGCACTTCCTGCCTTAACAGGACGTTGTTCCGTTGCAGTCACGGCAGAAGCTGTCGCAGTTTCGCCTCCAAAACCACCTAAAATAACATTAAAAATGGACCGATTCATACCTTTGCACATTATATAACTTAGGATTGCACCTGAAGAACCAACAAGCGCTCCAGTAATAATAAGTAGATGATTATTAAGCGTAAATCCAATTCCCGCTGCAGCCCAACCAGAATAGGAATTTAACATCGACACAACCACAGGCATATCCGCTCCACCAATCGGTAGGATTAATAAAAATCCTAAAATGAAAGAGAGAAGAATAATTATACTAAAAATAAAATGTGATTCAGATTTAACAAATACGTAACCCAAAAAGACGATTAATATAGCTATTCCAGCATTTAAAAGATGTTGGAATGGAAATACGAGAGGCTTCCCACTCACAAGACCTTGCAACTTAGCAAATGCCACAACTGACCCTGTAAAAGTAATAGCCCCAATTGCGACCCCTAAACACATCTCAATAAGGCTTCCCATTTTAATGGAGCCAGAAAAACCAATACCAAAAGCCTCAGGACTCCAGAGAGCTGCCATCGCTACAAAAACTGCAGAAAGACCCACCAAACTGTGGAATGCTGCTGTTAGTTGAGGTAACGCTGTCATTTGAATCTTTAGCGCAATTACTGTCCCAATCGCACCGCCAATCAAGATACCAGCCAGAATCATTTCAAATCCTACAACCGTAGGCGAACAAATCGTCGCTCCAATTGCAATTAACATTCCTAAAACCCCAAAGATATTACCTCCTAACGCAGTTTTAGGAGAAGATAATCCTTTTAAAGCCATAATAAAAAAGACTGAGGAGAGAAGATAACTTAAAGCTAAAAGATTTTCAGACATTACTTTTTCCTTATTTCTTTTTCATAAACATATGAAGCATGCGTTGTGTTACAATAAATCCACCAAAAATATTAACAGAAGCTAAAATCACTGCCAGAAATCCAAGAATTTTAGCGAAACCTAAAGCCGATAAACCTGCAGCTAACAAGCCGCCAACAATTATAACGCTTGAAATCGCATTTGTGACAGCCATAAGCGGTGAATGCAATGCTGGTGTCACACGCCATACGACGTAATAACCTACAAAAACAGCAAGCACAAATACTGTAAGTCCAAAAATAAACGGAGATACGCCATGCGACATTATTGCCGCAGCTGTAGCTTGTTCTTGAGCTGCAAGCACCGCTTCTTTAAGATTATTTGAGGTATTTACTAAATCTGTTGATTGCTTAATCAGCTCTTGAGTTTTTTCGAGTAATGATGTGAAGTTCATTAAAATCTCCTAAGATTGAAATTGTGGATGAACAATTTTCCCGGCGTGAGTCAAGACTGAAGCTTTTAGAATTTCATCCTCAAACTCTAATGTTAAAGTCTTATTTTCCTTATCGTATAATAGCGATAAAAAATTTAGAATGTTTCGAGCATACAGAGCGCTTGAATCTCTTGGCACATGGGTTGCCAATTGAGGATAGCCAATTATTTTCACCCCATATTTTTCTTTAATTTTTCCCACCTCAGCAAGGCTACAATTCCCGCCTGCTTCAATTGCCATATCCACTATGACAGAACCAGGTTTCATCGCTTCAACCATATCTTCCGTAATAAGAATTGGTGCCTGTTTACCGGGGATAAGAGCAGTGGTAATCACAATGTCATTTTTTGCAATTTCTTCTTTAATTTTTGCTGATTGGCGCTTCTTATAATCTTCGCTCATTTCTTTTGCGTAGCCCCCAGTTCCTTCTCCGCTTTCACTTGCTTCGACGAAGATAAAGGTTGCACCTAAACTTTCAACTTGCTCTTTTGCAGCTGCTCGCACATCAAAAGCTGAGACGACGGCGCCTAATCGTTTAGCCGTTGCGATCGCTTGAAGACCAGCAACACCAGCACCTAAAATTAAAACTCGAGCAGGTGTAATTGTACCAGCGGCTGTCATCATCATCGGAAACGCACGATTGAAAACTTGTGCTGCTTCTATGACAGCCCGATATCCTGCAAGGTTCGTTTGAGAAGAAAGTACATCCATTGATTGTGCTCTTGTAATTCGTGGGACTAATTCAAGAGAAAATGATGTTATCTTGGTTTTCACATACTGATTAAGCTGATCGCGATTATTATAGGGAGATAGCATTCCTATTAAAATTGTTTCTTGCGGTAACAAAGATACCTCATCAAGTTCTCCTTCTCCTTTAAGCAAAGGGCTTTGAACTTTTAAAACGATTTTTGCATGAGCAACTGTACTCGCAAAATCCTGTGCAAGAGTTGCACCAGCGTCTTTAAATTGTTCGTCTGGAATTGAGGCCATAGCGCCTGCCCCTTGTTCAACACAAACATCAAATCCCATACCAACTAATTTCTTAATTGTGTCTGGAGAAGCCGCTACGCGCGTCTCTCCTACTCTTCTCTCTTTAGGTATTGCTATTTTCATCTTAAGCTTCCTTATTATCTAACTATGCTTTAGCATTCATGAGCTCAGCAAAAAGTTTTTTATTATAATCTACTGAGTATTTATGACGCATTGCTCCTAAATATTGACTTAGAAGATCATTAACAAGTTCTTGTTTCATTCTCAGATTAAATTCTTGCAATTCATTCTTAGTTCTTTCAATAGAAACAGCTTCTATGTCTTTTACAACAGCAATAATAATATCTTTTTTCCCTTTATCATTTAGCAAAGCAGTTGCCGCAGCTAATTTCTTGGGCAGAACATAAAGTTTTGCCAGAAAATCATCAGAAAAATGAATCGTACTTGGGGCTACTGGTCCTTGCCGACTTACCTTCATTTGAGTTACTTTCATGCCATGTAATCCAGCGAGTGCTTCCAAGTTTCCGCCTTGATTGATCTTTTCAACCCATTGCATCCCTAAGTTTGCAGCTTTTTGTTCTTTTAGGTGAGATACTAACGTTTCATAAACATTTTTCTTCACTTCCTCAAAAGTTCGCAATTGAGAGGGATAAATTTTATCAACACGTGCAATAAAGTATTTACCTTCCCCTGCTTCACTAACATTCCCAGCAACATTCTGTGCTTGTTTAAAAGCATCTTTCATGACTTTTAAAGCTAAATTCTTATCTTTAATTTCTTCAGCAGAACGCTTGGTATAAGGATCAAAGCTACCGTCAGCAGCCATTTTAGAGAGATGAATTAAAGGTAATTGATACTGCTTAGAAACCTCTTCTAAAGTTGCACCGCCGCCAATAGCATCATCAATCTTATTGGTTAACTCATAAAGTTTTTCTGCAACCATTGGCTTTTTTAAGTCATTAGCTATTTTAGCTTTTACTTTTTCAAAACTCTCTCCTTTGAATTCCTCAGAACGTGATTGATAAGCTTTTTTAATTTGTGCTTCATCTAATTGAATTAAAGGCAAAACGTTAGATTGTTCTAACAACAATAAAGACACATCTCTATATTCTGGCGCTGTAAAAAGAGGTTTATTTTTATTGTAAAATTCTTTTGCTTCTTCTTGTCGAGGTTCCTGATCAAGCTTCAGTTTAGAGCTTTCAATTGTTGCGATAGAAAGAACTCTTTTCTGACCAACAAACGCATACACTCTCTGTACTAAGCTTGCTGGCGCAATAACACCACCAAATAACGCCTCAATAAGTTCATTCCTTAAAATTTCTTGACGAATTTGATTGAAAAAGTTGTTTTCCGTTAATCCTGCTTGCGCCAAAAACATCTCAAATTTTTGTCTATCAAATACCTTTTTTTCATTTTGAAAATTTTTATCTTCTGTGACAAGGCGACGTAAGAAATCATCGGTGACTGTAAGCCCTAATCTTTCAACTTCTTTATTAAGAAGAGTATCATTAACCAGGCGCTCAAGAACTAAAGGATAAAGTTGTTTTTGATGTTCAAGAGACAACTTTTGCTTGAGATTTACCTCTATACGATTAATTTCGATATTGAGAGCTCTTGAAAACTGTTGGAAGGTAATTTTAGTTCCTCCAACAGAGGCGACTGTCATTCCTCCACCACGGCTTCCTAAAATCAAATCGTTACCATACCAAAGGAAACCAAAAGTTATTGCTAAAATTCCGAGAAATGCTCGAAACCACCAGCTTCCAGAATACGCTCTAATTTTTTCAATTAACATGTAAACCCTCATAAAATTACAAGGCTCGATCTTAACGAGAACTCAGCCTTAGAGCAATGGGTTATTTTAATGTTAATTTTTAATGTATAATACGGCGTAGAATATTATCTTTTAGAACTAAATGATGGTAAAAAGCTGCAACAATATGCATCGCGATAAGCATAACTAGTGCATATGATGAATAAATATGTATGTGATAAGCAATGGATCCCGCTAGTGTAGTCTCTAAGAAAAAAGGCGCAATTTTAAAAAATCCAAAATAATTTATTGCATAACCACTTAACAAAGACATTAGAAGTCCACTAATAGGCATTAAAAACATCATTACATAAAGTAGTACCGTGCTTGCTTTAGAAACCATTACCTGCCAAAATGGAGTTTTATTAGGAAGCATTGGCGCTATATTATTAAGTTTCCATAATAACCTTAACATTACTAATACAAGAAGCGTAACCCCTGAAGCCTTATGAATATCATAGATTCGCATCTTAAGTTCAGGATTTTGTATTCCCGTCATCATATAACCAACAATAAGCATGCTAATAATAAGAATAGCCATAGCCCAATGGAATAAACGAGAAATTAATCCATAACTGTCTTTTGTATTGAGTAATTTCATATTGACTCCTTGAGTACTAAATACTCAAAATTATCATAGAAATAATTAATAATTTATTGATTTAATTGGTTGCGGGGAGAGGATTTGAACCTCTGACCTTCAGGTTATGAGCCTGACGAGCTACCTG
>MKUV01000046.1 GCA_001898725.1 Caedibacter sp. 37-49 | reverse complement strand
GAAGGCTCAAGTTGAAGCTTACAAATTAGACGATGACACAGTTAGTCGAACATTCCCGGGTTATTTTAAGAAATGGCTTAATCTTTTCTTATCTTTCAAATGCAGGTCCACGTTTAAGTGTTTTGTCCTGCTGCTCTGCAGTAGTTGTAATCTCTTTAGCGATCTGTTTATCCTCAAGAAGGATTTTCCGCATTAAAGCTTTATCTTGAGAAACTGTGGAAATAAGCTCTTTAAACTCCTTTTGAGCATCTTTAAGAATTGATCCAGAAGAGACGTTTTCTAATCTCCAAGTGAGTGATTTATATTTATGTATAACCTCATGAGAAGTAAGTGACTCAGGTGCTTTCTCGGGTATAAAAGTCTTTTGTAGAGCGGCTTCCGGATTTTTCCTAAGGTATTCTTGTTTAAACTCTTCTTGCCAATCTGATGAAAGAGCAATTTTTGCTTCTAAGGATTTAAGTTCTTGGCTTTGACAGCCTTTTGAAGCCTCATTATTTACCAAAACTTCTTCTTGCGACGTAAGCGAGCTGTCTTGTGAGGGTTCATTCCAAGAGCGAGGAGTTTCAGATTCAAGTGCGGGCTTTTTACTTTTGGCTCCTGTGAATGCTTTATCCTCTTTAAAGTAGGCCCGCACAGCTTCAATATTTTCTTCTTTAAGAACGTCATTAAAGTCACGGCCATTTTCTCCTTGAGGTCTTATAATGGAGACCTTGAATCCTTCTTGGTTTAATTTCTCTAATGCTTGTTTGGATGAGTTCCAAGCCCCTGACTGCGGATCATCTGCATCACAACATAGTATAACAGGGGCTTCTTTGTCTTTAATATGGTTTCCGACATTTCTCATATTAGAAAGACCCAAAGATACAAGGATTCTACCTTTTATTTGTACTTCTTTCAGGGATAATGCTGTTTCAATACCTTCAGCAATATAAGTAGGCCCTTCCCCTGATTGAATCTCAACAGCAGTGCCTTTAATGGACCCTCTAGATTTCTTTTTTACGGCAACATCGGCTTTATTAGCAGTAAGAGGATCTAAGTATGTGAGTTGAACTGATGAAAGTCCTCCACTTGCATCTCGCGCAAAAGCTGCAAGTGCCGGATATAATTTCTGTGTCCCAGAATCCTTATACTGAGGAATGAATCGTAAGCTTTCAGGAAGCTCCGCTGTTTTAATTTGACGATGTTCTCTTAAGTACTTTTCAGCAAGGGTTCCTTGAATAGGACGCGATATTTTATACAGTTTTTGTGTGGTCTTTTGGCCTTCTGCTACCTTGGCCTTTTCCTCAAGTTCAGCTTGAAGCTTAAGGTTGATTTCTCTCTGTGCTCTTTCTTCCCAATTTATATGTGTGATTTGAGGTGCATTAATCTCTTCACCAATTTGCTTGATGGCTTCACCATAAGTAATGTTAAGAGACTGACTGACATAGTTAAAGATATCTCCACCTTCTGTGGCTGCATGGTTGTACCATCTACCATTGTTACTCTTACGGTCGATCCAAAATTCATCATCTTGCCCATATCTTATTTCATTATTCTTAAAGACTGCTTTTGGTACTGACACCCACCCCTCAATATGACGTGCAAAAATACCTTCAATATGGGACCGACTCAAACATGCAAGAACCTCTTCGCGATCATATGTGTTGGCTGCTTGGGCTTTGATACGCTCAAATGCCTGATATTCATTTTGACCCTTCTGAAGTCGATTATTATAAACAGTCGCTTCTTTAGAAGAGGGGTCAATTCCTTTTGTTCCTAAAGTATCCCAATGAGCAAGAGCTTTCTTATCTTCTCGATAAGATGAGAGATCTTTATAAGCTTTCACGAGCTCATCAATATTTTTAATTGATAAGTCTTTGTCCTCTAAATGAGCCTTAAACCAACCTTGTTCAAACTTAAGCTTCTGAAGATCTAAAGATTGTTCTTTTAAGAGACTGTAAAGCCCTTTATCAACACTCCCCTGCTCTCCTAATGTAAATGAGACAAGCTTATCTGCTAGCTGAGTTCTCTCTTCTATAACTTTAGCTTCTTTGTAAGACTCAATCATCCCTCTCACCTCACCCAACACTGCATGCTTTAAAAGGATCTCTTCTTTAAGACCTAACTTTTCAATAAAGGGCTGCATACTGCTATAGTTGGATACTAACTGATACGCAAGCTTATCTCGTTTGCAAACAATCTCTTGATGCTTTAGTTTTTGGTTTTCAACACTATGGGACAAAACAACGGTATTTCTCACCTCTTTAAGATAATGAGAGAGCGCTACGCCTTGGTGATGAAGTGATTTATATTCTTGAGCTTGCTTATAGGAAGCTCGTTCCTCAAAATTAAGTGTATTCTCATAAGCCTCAGATCGTTTTTGCTTGATGTATTGCTCAGCCTGTATTTGAACAGCTTTAAAACTTTGTGGACGTTCATTATAAATTCCACCCCAATAAGTTGCATAAGATCCATCTTGCTCTTTTACCTTAAAGAAAGACTTATAGAGCATTGGAAAGCTTGTCATCTCATAAGCAATTTCGTCTCGATCTGTTTTGAGCTTCGTATATGTCTCATAATCAGGATGGTTGTAAGATAATGAGCCTGGATGGGTTTTTGAGATCTCTTTCCAAATATTTCGTGTCTGACTAGAGACACTAAAGTAATTCTCAACCTTATCAAGGGCTGCCTCCTCTGCTACACTTAAGAGTCTCTTCCTGAGACCTGCTTGGACTTCTAACGTCTCTCTTCTTACCCCTGTTTGATGGATATAAGGTGAGCAGGCAGACCAATTCTCCAGAATTTCTTTGGCCCCTTGATTGCGAGCTTTGGTTAACTCCTGGTACTGTTTCCACTGAGGCGTTAAAGAGGCTTCTTTTCCTTGTTTTTCTGCCTGTTGCGTTATGGACTCAATTTGCGTGAGGAGATTCCCCGCCTCCCTGGAAATTCCCCAATAATGTTGTACGAGATTAAAATATGGTTTTTGATATTCTGAAAGATCATAGTCTGTTGAGAGCCCTTTATAATCCGATCTTGCCACATGACTCACCATGCCTTTGAGATCAGACGCAATTCCTTTCGACACATAGCCTTTAAAGTTCTCCTTATGACGGGTCAGCCATATGAGGAGTTGATTGCTGTTAAAGGAGCTAAAAAACCCATACGAATGATCAAAGGTGGCGCCTTGAGATTTATTGATGGTCACCGCATACCCATGGGTTAGAGCGTCATAAGCTTTTGAATCAAAGCCCACGAGCCTGCTATCATGAAGCCTGACTTCAACAGTTTGACGTTTAAGGTCAAAGGATTCAATAACGCCAAGCGTTCCATTCTTAACGCCTTGTCTTTCATTACTTCCTTTCTCAAGAGTTTGCACATGTCTTTCTTTATGATCGTTTGAGAGGAACATCACTCGATCTCCAATGGCAAAACGCCTGCCATAAGCAGATTTTCTGAAGTGTTGTGTTTTGGGACCTTGAAGAGGGTGATGGGTATTAAGAATCCCCTCGCCTTCTCGCCCAAAGATAAATTCATCACCTAGCTTTCCTTGAGACATAAGGGCTCCTCTGAGGAACTCGTTAAGCTCAACAACATCCTTATTTTTCTGAGCTAAAGCCATATGTGTTTGATGAGGCGTTTGGGCAATTCCCTCTAAGTAATCTGCAATAAGAGAGATCTTAGCTTCAAAATCTCGCTCTCTAAAATCAAAGTGACCGCGTTCATAATAGGGCTTTAATCCTTCTTCAATCCGATGCTCATTCAATAGCGCTGAAGCTTCTCGCATCCAGTGCTCTTTTTGACGAACAACGCCTTTAATCTCATAAGCCCCGACTTTCTCTTCAACGAGACGTGCGGCATCAAGACCATGAAGGGCTTTAATCTGTTTGTTGTCTTGGACAATCCGAAGTCGTGCCCCTGACCTCACAACCTCTTGCAAAAGACTGTTCCATAAAGAGCCATGGACCATACTGCCTTCATCAAGAATGACCACATGTTTATCCGTTAAACGCCATTCCTGAAGCCACTCAACTTCTGATTTAGCCTTTGCAAGAGCTTGACCTTTAAGCTCCTTATTCTCAATCAGGTTCTTGAACTTTTCTTGGGCACTCCACCTATTATTCAGCTGATCAAGCGTGTAGCCTTCAATGCTAAGTTCATTGGAGAGTTGATCGGCTACTTTTCCTTGAAAAGCTGCGCCTATCACCGTAAATCCTGACTTCTTGTAGGCTTCAACCACTGGCTTTAAAACTGTACTCTTCCCTGTTCCAGCTTTACCTGTAAGAACGGTAATTGCTTTGTTTGAGAGAAGATGATCTATGGCCCCTAATTGCTCTTCAGAAAAAATGATACCTTCTTGTTTCTGAACTTGTTCAATCGAATTAAGCTTATGATTTTCTTTAATTGAAAAGGATTCTTTTGTCTTCAAAACTTCAAGTGTTTCATGAAGCGTGGTCTCAAGCATCTTCATCTCTTTAGATGTATAAAATACTTGGCCTTTGACATTCTCTCCTAAATAAATGGCATGCTCTTGAGATAAAAGCTTGGCTGTAAAACTTTCAATCGTTCTTGAGTACTCAGCCTTATCAAAATGAATACTTTTGCTTTCATAGATATGGTTGTCATTCAAAGTCTTACCAATAATGGCAATGGAAGGAATTTCGAGTCCGTCAACTTTAGCCTTCAAAACAGTATAAAGTTTTTCGTCGCCTCCTACCCGTTTGAAGATCTCTTTAGCCAAATCCACTTGCGTAAACACAGCCTTTTGAGACGCCACAACTTTAATAATTTCTTCAGGATGTTCAAGAAGTATTTCAATATTTTTTTGTCGGACTTCTTCATTATCTTGCACATTTTGGCTGAGCTCTTGAAGGCGATGACGAGCGTTCGGTCCTAAGTGTTTTGTTGCAATAAGTTTAATCCCTTGGTCTTTATAAGACCGATGATCAAGATGATAATCATAGCCTTTCTCTTGACCAAATTGGTTCGTGATATCAGCCATCTGTTTGCGCATCTCAACGAGCTTCACTTTATCGATCACAAAGCGTTTTTCAGAGAAAGAACCGTCAATCAAAGGACGTGTTGTTGCAATGACATGGAGATGAGGATTGCCCTTCATATCATGGATCGCATACTGCGCAACTAAACCATGGTCCACGTAACATTCTTTTACAATTTTGCGTGCTAGTTCTATAAGGTGTTCTTTGTTGGTAATCTCAAGCGGCAAAGCAAAATCTGCTTTAAAACTTGTCTTACAAGACGACAAGAACTTCTCTTTCCCTGCTAAACTTTTAGTATTCTTTTCTGGATCCTTATGCCCCTTAAAGCGCTTTTCGGCGATATAATCTTCGAACTGTTCAACTTCATTCCACAGTTGATCGCGATCATAAACCCAACTTGGTGCATCTTCATGTGCAATGATTTCTGAATATAAAACATCATGGGCTTTCTTCGAATAATCCCATGTCATTCCGGTGCGTTCATCCTTCACAATACCACCACTTATATAGGCAGCATGAGAGCAAGCAGAACCTCCCCCGCTTCTCGATGTATAACTCATGTGTGAATGATAAATAGCCATACGACAATATACAGCCGCCGGCAGGGCCGCACAAGACGAATCTTCATCGTCGTTAAGTGCGCTTTTAGCGTTTTGGCACAAAACTCTTGCAGGACTGTCGTTTTTTTGCTTATATATTTTTATTCATGTAAAGCTGTGGGGAGCTTTCCGAAGAAATTGTTATTAATAAATTTTGGAAAGAGGAACCTCATGCAAGTTTACGAAAGAACTATTAAAGAATTATCTAAGCTCGAAGAACAAAGAGCTAAATTAGATCTACAAATTTTAGACTTGCAAAAGAAAAAGAATGAAGAATTCTTATCTTTATTAAATAAGGTTCCTTCCCTCAACCTTGATCCCATGATGTTGATTGGGGGACTTCTTCATGCAGTAGATGAAGCAAATAAAAAACCAGAGCTTAAGGAGAAGTGGCGTCAAGCTGCTCAGAAATTTTGCAAAAGATTACCTTCTCAAAAAAGAACAAAAGCTCCTCAATCAACTTCACAAGAAGCTGCTTAAAATGACGCAACAAGTGAACAAACACTCTTGGATATTGGAGCACTATAAAAGAAAGATGAAGCGTTTCGAAGTCAGTGACCGTAAAGCTGAAAATAGAACAAAGATCCAACTAGGCGGGTTGATTTTAAAGTCAGGTTTGGCTGAGTTATTAGAAATTAACCCCGGGGATGATCTACAACTTGATCCCCTGGCATGACAGAAGGCGACAACCCTTCTTGGAGTGCTTTTATATATTACAGAACAACTTCAAAATGATTCTAATAGCACTCTTAAGCAAGAGTGTGAATATCGCGGTATGAGAGCTATGCATCAACAATTTATAAGGCTAAAATCATGACAATATCTCCAAGCAATCACCCTTGTGAAAAACTGAATAAGGTCATTCAACTTTCTCTTGAACCCTTTCATGACCCTCTTACTAAAGCACTCCAAATTGCAAGAGAAAGTGGTGCCTTCAAGCATAGTAATGTTGTCTTTATGTGTAATAAACTTTACCCAATTAATCCTCAAAACCCTGGTCAGTCTTTACAGCAACTTAAAATGTTAAAGATGCAGAAAGCCGGATAATGCACGCAGAGTTTTTTCTTAAAGCTCAGAATGAAAAAGTAGGTATTTTTAGATTCTATCATATTGTTGTGATGCTCACTCTTTTTAAAGATTGGTCTCTTCTCATTGCCAATGGCAGGATAGGACAAAAAGCAAGGCAAAGGTCTTTATTGTTCACGGACCTTAACCTTCTTATTAAGAAAATTAAGCAGATCCTTAATAAGAGGCTTAAGGCTGAGAAAAGATTAGGATGTAATTATTACCTTATTAATCATTGTCAACAACGGTTTAAAACTGACCCACTTTTAGAGATTTCAACGGTCTAAAATTGACCCACCCCTCTCCATTTAATTTGCCTCTTCTTTTATTAAGGAAGGCACCATACCTGCCTTTCTTTTTTCTCTTAACCGATAACTCTCTCCTTTAATTTGAATCAGATGGGAGTGATGCAAAAGACGATCCAGCAACGCTGCCGTTAATGTGGTATCACCTGCAAATGCCTCATGCCATTGGCCAAACGGAAGATTAGATGTCACAATGATTGACCCTCTCTCATAGCGCTTAGCAATGACATGGAAGAAGTGATTGGCTTCCTCTCTCCCAAAAGGCAGATATCCAATCTCATCAATAATGAGTAAGCGAGGGCTCATAATAATCCGCTTCATATACTCTTGAAGCCTTGACTGGCGGGAGGCGGCTGAGAGCTGAATCATAAGGTCAGCTGCACTAATAAACTTTGTCTTTATGAGCTTTTGTGTGGCTAAATAGCCAAGAGCTATGGCTAAATGAGTCTTTCCAACTCCTG
>MKUV01000045.1 GCA_001898725.1 Caedibacter sp. 37-49 | reverse complement strand
ATAATTCTCTGTACTATAGGCGCTTCCTTGCTTTTCTTCATACTTCAGAATCGACTAAATAGTGGCTTGATCAACGGTCCCATTTTGCTGAACTTCATCAGCAATTAGATTGTTTTGACGATCTAAAAAGAGTAATCGCAACTGCTCATTCTTAAGATCTCGCATCGTTATTTCACAGTAGCTCAAAATTTGTGGCCACGATCTTAGAATTGGGCGTTGTAAAATTTCAGCCTTAAGGCATCGTTCGACAGAAACTTGCACAGCTTTAAGGGCAGCAATGACAGCATTACCCACACCTTTTACTTTTGAAAGATCTTGACTATCTGCACTTAAGACTTGAGGAAATGTTTTAAAAGTCGAAAGAAGTTCCTTAGCCAATGGTTTTACATCGCCACGTGGATGGGCTGCGTATAAAATAAGTTCTAAAAGTTCATAATCCGCTAGAGCTCCTCCACCTCCTTTAAGAAAACGCTCTCTAAGACGCGCGCGATGACCTTCATAATGCTCTTTAATTGTCAATAAATCCTCTCTTTCATTTTTTTCTTGTTTTATCTTAATTAAAAAAGCGACAATCGAAAATATAAAGCTTTAAGGCGGCCATAAAAAGTTAATTTATATAAAGGATGCGTCTTGGAACAAAATATAGGGAAAACGATTCGAAATTTTTTAGCTCCTAAGGGGATAAGGAAATTTTTTGCCTTCGCAGTGATCTTTATTTTGTTGGGCGTAAGTAACCTTCTAGTTTATGAAATGGGGGGAACAAAACTTGCATATGTGCATGGTTTTTATATTCCAATTATAATAGCTGGAATTAATTTCTCTATTCCCGGCGGACTTATAACGGCCTTACTTGCTTCTTTGTTATCTGGCCCCATTATGCCTTTTGATGTGTCCTTAGAAATTGCGCAACCTTCTCAATCCTGGTTATTAAGAAGCCTCTTTTTCTTTTTAGTGGGCGGCCTTTCAGGTGCAGCAGCAAAAATAATTAAAGCTTACTTGAAGGACCTTGAGGATCGTCTCGTCACAGATCCTGTAACTCAATTGTTGAATACAAGGGGATTGATGGAAGTCTGGCAGCAAAATTTTCTAACAGCTCTATCTAAAAGGTCTTCAATTGTCATTCTTCGTATCCATGACCTTTCCTCTATTGAAGCGATTCTCACACCTCAAGAAGTAACACAACTGTTCAAAGATATAGCTCATCTTCTTAAGCTGATCGTACACGATTCAGGGGTCGTTGCTGTTTTAGAAACTGGGACATTTGCCCTTTTGCTTCATGATGAAAAAAAAGTACAACACACAATTGAAAAATGTAAATCCAAACTTGGGAATGTTTTTACAGTTAATGAAATTCCTATCTTTGTAAATATATTTTATGGAATTGCAAAAGCTTATAAACGTGAAGAATCTCTTATTGCGCTCTTGCATCGTGGTCGTATCGCTGCTGAAAAAGCTATCCGTAATAATGCTGAAATTTCTTTTTTCGAAAGTCAAGATGAGACCCAGCTTTTGAGGAATGCTAAAATTATTCATGACTTAAATACAGCCATTTCTTCTAATGAGTTAGCTCTTGTTTATCAACCTCAAATAAAGCTTAATACAGGGAAAGTCACAAGACTTGAAGCGCTCATTCGATGGCCTCATCCTGAATTAGGGATGATTTCACCCGGTGAATTTATCCCGCTTGTAGAAGGAACTTTGTTGATCAATCCTTTTACTAAATGGGTTTTAGAAAAATCTCTTTCACAGTTAAGTTTCTGGTTAGAGAAAGGGTTTGATTTATGTTTATCAATAAATTTTTCAATAAAGAATTTCTATGATCCAACAGTTTTTAATCTTATTTATGACATTCTTCAGAAGTATAATATCCCTCCAGAAAGACTTGAAATTGAGATTACTGAGACGGCCTTTACGACGAATTTAGATCAAGTTGCCGCTGTCTTAAGCACTTTAAGAAAAATGGGGGTTCGTATCGCTATTGATGATTTTGGAACTGGACAAGCCTCTTTGCATTATTTGTTGGAATTGCCAATTGATATTATCAAAATAGATCAAGTTTTCACAAAGAATATGCTTAAAAATTCTGGTGCTGAAGCCATCATAAGAAATGCTATTTCGCTTGGGCATGAGCTTAAACTTGAAGTTGTTACTGAAGGCGTACAAACTGAAGCTGAATGCAAAAAATTGATAAAGCTAAAATGTGATTATGGACAAGGTTTTTATTTTGCAGAACCCAAGCCAGCTGAATTTATTACCTCTTGGTTACAAACATATTAAAAGGACTCTGAAAGAAATTTTGCATTTCTGCTATAAATTTTGCAAAAGATGCGTATATTGCTTACATGAAGAAAATGAAGGTACATGGGAGTATGAGGATTCGTATTTTAAGTTTTTTCTTAAGCTTATTTATTTCACATAGGCTGTTAGCGAACTTTCCGTTTCCATGGCAAATGAATTTGCAAGAGGCAGCAACGCCTGTTGCGCAACAGATTCATAACCTACACACTATGCTTGTCTACCTTATTTCAATTGTTGCAATATTTGTCTTGTTTCTCTTACTATATGTTGTTTTTAAATTTCGTGCTAAAAAGAATCCAATTCCTTCAAAAACGACGCACCATACTTTTCTGGAAGTCGTATGGACATTAATTCCTGCAGGTATTCTTTTAGCTATTGCTTTCCCATCTTTTAAATTGTTGTATTTTATGGATCGAACTTATGAACCTGAAATGACTTTAAAAGTTACTGGTCATCAATGGTATTGGAGTTATGAATATCCTGAAGCAAAAATAGCTTTTGATAGTTATATGATTCAAGACGCAGATCTCAAACCAGGTCAAAAAAGATTACTTGAAGTCGATCATGAAGTTGTCGTTCCAATAGATACTAATATTCGCATTTTATTGACCTCAGCTGATGTCCTTCATAGTTGGGCAATGCCTGCTTTAGGAATTAAGCAAGATACAATCCCTGGTCGGCTTCGTGAAACCTGGATGCGTATTTTGAAAACGGGAAGTTATTATGGCCAATGTTCTGAGCTTTGTGGTGTTAATCACGCTTTTATGCCGATTAAAATCAAAGCGGTCTCTAAACAAGAATATGAACAATGGCTTCAGGCAGCAAAACAAAAATTTGCCTCTTAAAATTAAAGATAAGGTACTTATATAATGTCTGAGTTAGAGCATATGCCGAAAGGATGGAAGCGTTGGGTATTTTCGACGAACCATAAAGATATAGGAACTCTCTATATCATATTTGCTATCGTCGCGGGTCTTTTAGGGGCATTTTTATCTATCTTGATGCGTCTTCAACTTGCTCAGCCTGCGGGGACTCTTTTTAGTGGGCATTATCAATTATATAACGTTGTCATTACAGCGCACGGTCTTCTTATGATCTTTTTCATGGTGATGCCAGCTTTGATTGGTGGTTTTGGTAATTGGTTTGTACCTCTACTTATTGGTGCCCCAGATATGGCTTTTCCCCGTTTGAATAATATAAGTTTTTGGCTTCTTGTTCCTTCTTTTGTACTTTTAATAATGGGTATTTTCGTTGGTTCTGGTGCCGGAACTGGATGGACGATGTATCCCCCGCTTAGCTCTTTAGTAGGGCATTCAGATGCCTCTGTTGATTTTATGCTTTTTGCTCTTCATCTTGCAGGAGCGTCATCAATTCTTGGCGCTATTAATTTTATTACAACAATTTTTAATATGCGTGCTCCTGGGATGACGCTTCATAAGATGCCTTTGTTTGTTTGGTCTATGCTTGTCACATCTTTCTTATTGTTATTGTCAGTCCCTGTTTTGGCAGGTGGTATTACGATGCTGATTACAGATCGAAACTTTGGAACGACATTTTTTGATCCTGCAGGGGGCGGCGATCCTGTCTTATTTCAACATCTTTTTTGGTTTTTTGGCCATCCTGAAGTTTATATTATGATCTTACCAGCTTTTGGAATTATTAGTCAGGTTATTTCCACATTTTCTAAAAAACCAATATTTGGTTATCTAGGAATGGTTTATGCGATGGTTTCAATTGGATTTATAGGCTTTGTTGTTTGGGCGCATCATATGTTTACAGTTGGCCTGGATGTTAACACACGTGCTTACTTCACAGCTGCGACAATGATTATAGCTGTTCCCACCGGTATTAAAGTTTTTAGCTGGATTGCAACGATGTGGGGAGGTTCTCTTACCTTTCGGGTGCCCATGCTTTTTGCGATTGGTTTTATTTTTGTATTTACGTTAGGAGGATTAACTGGTGTTGTTCTCTCTAATGCAGGTCTCGATATAGCGCTTCATGATACTTATTATGTTGTGGCTCATTTCCATTATGTTTTATCCATGGGAGCACTTTTTGGAATATTTTGTGGTTTTTATTATTGGTTTGGAAAAATGTCAGGAAAAGAATTCCCAGAAATTTTAGGAAAGATCCATTTTTGGCTTACCTTTATTGGCGTCAACTTGCTGTTTTTCCCAATGCATTTTTTGGGATTAGCTGGGATGCCAAGGCGTATTCCAGATTATCCAACAGCGTATGCGGGCTGGAACAAAATCGCTTCTTATGGAGCTTATTTAACCGCTTTTGCGACACTCTTTTTTATCGTAAGTATTTTTTATGCTTTGTGGAAAGGAAAGAAAACGCCTTCAAATCCTTGGGGTGAAAGCGCAAATACTTTAGAATGGACTGTGAGTTCACCTCCTCCTTTTCATACATTTGAAACGCTTCCAAAGATTGATTAAATAATGACTTCTCTCTTAGTCTCTCCTAATCAATTTTCAACCCATTCAACGCAAGCGACAGTCAAAGATTTTATAACTTTGCTTAAGCCAGGTGTGATGGCGCTTGTCGTTTTCAGTGGTTGGGTTGGGATGTTTCTCGCGCCTAATCATCTCCACCCCTTTTTACAAAATGCTGTACTTATTGCAATTGCGTTAGCATCTGGTGGGGCGGGGGCTCTTAATATGTGGTACGATCGAGATATTGATTTACTCATGAGAAGAACTCAGGATCGTCCTATTCCTGCAGGCTTAATTTCACCTCAAGATGCTTTCATTTTCGGAATTTTATTGATTGTTTTTTCAGTGCTCATAATGGGGTTCGCAACGAACTACATGGCTGCTTTTTGGTTAGCTTTTTCTGCTTTCTTTTATGTTGTTATTTATACGATAGGTCTTAAGAGAGCAACGGTACACAATATTGTTATTGGAGGTGCAGCCGGAGCTTTGCCACCCCTTATTGGATGGGTTGCTGTTACAGGCGAAATAAGTTTAGAAGCATTTTTATTATTTTTACTTATATTTTTATGGACACCGCCCCACTTTTGGGCGCTTGCGCTTACAAAGGCTGAAGAGTATAAGCGTGCAAATATTCCTATGCTTCCAACTATTGCTGGACCACAAGCAACTAAAAAGCAAATTTTAATATATTCATTCTTGTTGATAATTGCTTCTTACAGTTTTCCTTACTTGTTCAATTACGGTTGGCTCTACGGTACGATTGTAACTATCTTAAATTTAGTTTGGTTATTTTTTGCTCTTAAACTCTATTTTAATAACCATAATTCAGAAGCAATGCGTCTTTTTGGTTTTTCTATACTCTATCTTTTTTTGTTGTTGGGAGCTTTAGTAGTTGATTATGGAGTGTATCGATAGTGAATTATGAAACAACAAAAAGGCAACGCGCAAAGAATATAGCTTTACTAATTATTTTAGTAGGTCTTGTGCTTTTGTTCTATGGCTTAGCAGTTGTGCGAATAAAAGTTGGTCATTAAAGCCGTGTTAACACGCAACCAGCGCACCCTCTTATTTCTTTTAGCTCTGCTTCTTATGATGACAATTCTTGCTTTCGCATCTGTTCCTCTTTATCGTCTGTTTTGCCAGAAAACAGGATATGGAGGCACACCGCGTATTGCTTTATCGGGAACAGATCGCATTATTGATCATTCATTAACAATTCACTTCAATGCGGATATAAATGCGTCACTTCCTTGGAAATTTAATCCATTGCAATCAAAAATAACAGTGAAAGCAGGCGCTTTAGGATTGGCCTATTATAAAGTGAGAAATATGTCAGATGAACCTCTCGTCGGCATTGCGGTCTATAATGTAACGCCTGATAAGGCTGCGCCTTATTTTAATAAGATTGAATGCTTCTGTTTTGAAGAGCAACGACTTGAACCGCATCAAACACTTGAACTTCCAGTCCAATTTTATATTGATCCAAAAATTGCTGAAGATCCACATTGCAAAGATCTAACAGCTATTACACTTTCTTATACATTTTTTACGGCAAAGGATCCTAAATTGCCCGAAATTTTGGGACTTCCTCGCTTTAAGAAAAAATAGATAAAAGGGTGGCTTTCATCAGCTATCTCTTATCGTATTAAAATAATTACGATTCCATGATGCTGTAGGAAAGTTAATTTTAAGCTTCAAAATAAAACGTTTTATTCTGTCCAAAACTGGTATTTTATTTTTAGAAAATCCATTTAATATGAGGATACGTTTTTTGAAGATATTGTTCTCTTTGATCCCCAATATTATTGCATCTAACATTTACAGTATGGACGCTTGTTCCTTGAAGGTTTTGAGCAAAGGCTTTAACCCCTTCATCGCCCATTTTGTTGAAACCGAGGTCAATGGCATGGACGCTTGTTCCTTGCAATTTTAAGTTCTTTGCGCCTTCAGCTCCAATTAAGTTATAACTGAAATCAAGATTGCGGACTTTTGTTCCTTGCAATTCTAAGTCCCTTATGCTTTCAGCGCCAATTAGGCCTTTACCGCTGCTAAATGAGCTTTCAGCGTTAAATACGGTGAAACAGAGACCAAGCGTATGGACGTTCGTACCTTGAAGGTTTTTGGTTAAGTCTATTATGCCTTTAAGACCAATCTTGTTGTAACTGAGATTAAGCTTACGGACGTTTGTTCCTAGAAGGTATTTACATAAGTATCGAGCATTAGCAGCGCCTATATTTTGGCTACTGAGATCAAGAACCTTAACCTTGGTCCCATGAAGGTTGAGCACCAAGTTGACTATATCAGTATCACAAACAGGAAGTTTTGTAAAACAGAGGGTATGGAGATGTATATCTTTGATAAAAGGCCATAAAGCTTTATGAACATTAAAATTTAATGCATCTAAATTTCTTACACAACCTTTCCACACATAAGTAGGCATGCAGCGAAGAAAGTCTCGTCCTATAGATAGAACACCGCCTGATCCCAAAAAAGTTTTGTCCCGCAAGCCAGGCTTGGACATTAAAAGGTTTTCAAGGTCATCTTTCCCTGGGAAGTCGGCTTGAAACATCAGTTTAAGGTTTGTTTTTGTTGGGATCTCTTCTCTAGGAAGCCCCGTGATCATCGTGAACATTCCTCGGCTTACTGATGCACAGGCAAGACCGCTATCGTTTTCCCATATCTCTTTCTGAATGAGGCCTATAATGTCTGAAGACAGTGTGGCAAAATCTCCTAAAGTTGCAATTACCTCCATTGATAAGGAAAAAGACTTTGAGGGGAATTTTTCTTTAACAAAAGCATATAAAAGGTCATTATCAATAGGCTTGGCTTGTTCATCAGAACGTGTATAAAAGTTGAAAAATGCATTAGGATTTTCCTCTAAAAATTGAAGTAAATGGTGAGGATTTCCGGCAAGGTCAATGACTTCTTTAAATTTCACTAATTGTTCTTGCGGAGAAAGACGCTTTGTTTGTACGTCAAGAGGTTCTGCCTCCATTGGCGATGCTAATGTAGGGAGGGTTGAACATAAAAACATTGCTCCCAACAAGAGAGATTTTAAAGTTGTTCTAAGCATAATTTATAGTCTTTCATAAAAAATAAAGTTGAACCTTAATCTGAAAATGTCAAAAAGTCAATAAAAAAATGATTAGGTTAATACCTCAATCTTCTTTTAGCTAAAAATTAACACATTTATTTGAAATTTGTGTCGATTTTTCTTGATTTTTGCAACAGTTCATGGTAGTCTGGTGGTAGATGATTAGAGAGGGAGTTCTTCCCTTATTGGATATTCTAGAAATCCCAATAATTCTTTCACCTCCTTCTCAAAGATCATCTAAGTAAGAAAAATAAGAATAAGACAGGGATTTAAAAACCTAGATTATTAAAAAACAAAGACTTAAACACTCTTTTTGAGTGAATGCCCTCTCTTTGCCTGGTGTAAGGGTGAAAAAAGGGAATGAAAAGCAACGGGGTAAGGGACTTGGAAAAGTTTTTCTTTGTTACTTATGGATTCCCGCCTTCACGGGAATGACACAGGAGAAGCAGGATTTTCCCATCTCTCTAGCGTACGTGAAAGGCACGGTAGGGCAGCAGGGATGAGAAGTAGAAACCTCTTCGTTGTGATCCTCGCCTCTTTCTGGTCATCCCCGCGAAAGCGGGGATCCAGGTATGCCAAGTGCAAGGTTGTGATGGTGTTTGATGATGTTAAGAGGTGTATACTTTCTCCATCGTCATCCTCGGGCTTGTCCCGAGGATCTCAGGCAACCTGAGGATGCTATGAGACACGAGAAGGTTCTTTCTGAACTTTGATTCCTTGGATCTCGAGGCTAAGGAATGGAGGAAAGAAAGACGAAGGTTGTCAGGAAGAAATAAAGGCAGGTCTATTGTGGAATGAAAGAGACCCTATGGCTTGTCTTTAATCTTCTTCCTCACTCAAGAGGAAAAGGCTTACCCCTTCCTTTCTGTGGCTCACTGCCACAGGAAGGAACAGGGGCAAAACATAAACAATAAACAGGGAGTAATAAAAATGGATACCTATGAACAAAAAAAGAACATTAACAACAAACAAGGGACACCTTTATGGTTTAGCCAGATGAAACAGGTTCTTAAAAAGGTTTTAAGGCAAGGTTTCAGGGGGGGACACTTTTTACATAGGAGTGAGCGTCTTTCTTCGGATGAACAGCTCTTTCACCGTGGTTGGGATCTGCTTTTTGAGTCTCGCCCGCGTCATCCTCGCCTCTTTCTGTTGTCATCCCCGCGAAAGCGGGGATCCAAGGAGGTTGAAGAAGTAAGGGTGTTATGGGGTGATAAGAAGAACAACCCGCCACTCCATCATCCTCCTCGGGCTTGTCCCGAGGATCTCAGGCAGCCTGATGATGCTGATAGGTGTCACAAGGTCCAAGGTGTGTGGTGACAGGCACAGCGAAAGAGTGAAGAAGCAACGGTGCTTAAAACTTGGAGAAGCTTTTCACTTTTGTAGATGGATTCCCTCCTTCGCGGGAATGACACCGGGAGAACGATGCTCTTAAGTTCCAAGACATGCATGAGAAGCACATTGAAACAAAAGAGCATCGACTGGCGATAGGCAAGATCTATCTGTTGCTTGAGATCTTAGGCACAAGGCCTAGGATGACGAATTGTAGGAGCGGGAGAACCCGTAGACGAAGGTTGGAGAGATGTTGGTTGGTAGCAAAAGGAACATACTACCTTTCTTTTTCATCCTCGGGCTTGTCCCGAGGATCTCAGGCAACCTGTTGATGTAACTAGATGCCAAAAGGTCCAAGGTGTGTGGTGACAGGCACGATGTGCCAGAAAGACTTTATGTGTATGAGAGACAGGATAGAGAAAAGAGGTAACGAAGAATATGATAGGCAACCTAATATTGCTAGGCGCCAGAAAGTCAAAAGCGTGCGTGAAAGGTATGATGTAGAAATGAAATATCGAATGGCGATAAACAGCTTGATTATGCAGCTAGGAGTTAGAAGATGCATAAATTTAGGGTCTAAAGGAATGCATAAACATTCTTATCAAAATGTTATCAACGACTCTTTTTTTAAACGCGCACACGACATGAAATAAAAGATTTTTGATAAAAAAATCTAAAATTGTTGGAAGGGAGTTGAAAGCTAAGCAACATTCTGGCAATTTCGCTATGAGAGGTACATTTAATTTTAACAATCGAGAGAGGATAAATGGAGACTTATTATATTATTCTAGGGTGTGGGCTTTTAGCTTTGCTCTATGGCTTATATGCCGGCGCGCAAGTTCTAAAGGCGCCAAAAGGAACGGCGCGGATGATCGAAATTGCAGCCGCTATTCAGGAAGGGGCTGCAGCTTATTTGAACCGTCAATATAAAACAATTGCTGTCGTTGGGTTCTTTGTAGCAGCAGGACTATCTTGGGTTCTTGGATTACACGTTGGATTAGGATTTGTTATGGGAGCTGTCCTTTCAGGTGTTGCTGGTTATATAGGGATGAACGTTTCTGTTCGTGCGAATGTGAGAACAGCTGAAGCTGCCCGTTCTGGGTTACAACCAGCCCTTGATATTGCTTTTAAAGGTGGTGCAATTACGGGCATGTTGGTTGTGGGATTAGGTCTTTTAGGAATAACCATTTATTTTATGATCTTAAAAAATTGCAATTATGAACAACGTGCGATCATGGAAGCCTTAATTGCTTTGAGCTTTGGCGCTTCTTTGATTTCTATTTTTGCGCGCTTAGGCGGCGGAATTTTTACAAAAGGTGCGGATGTTGGTGCGGATCTTGTGGGGAAAATTGAAGCTGGAATTCCTGAAGACGATCCACGCAACCCAGCTGTTATCGCGGATAACGTTGGGGATAACGTTGGTGATTGTGCTGGGATGGCAGCAGATCTTTTCGAGACTTATGTTGTAACGATCGTGGCAACAATGGTGCTCGGGACAATTTTCATCAAGGGTGAAATGATGGACACTTTAACATTATATCCTCTGTTAATAGGAGCAGTTTGTATTGTTGGTTCTATCTTGGGCACGTTTGCAGTGAAGTTAGGTCAACAACAAAATATTATGGGAGCACTGTATAAAGGTCTCTTGGTTTGCACGCTTTTATCAGCAGTTTTTATCGTCTTTGCGACGCAAAAATTGATTGGCTTGGATCAAACCTTTATGGTTGGTGATTTGGTGGTTGATGGTACAAAGCTCCTGATTTGTGCTTTCACAGGTCTTGCTGTAACAGGTCTTCTGGTCTGGATTACAGAGTACTATACTTCAACAGCTTATCGCCCAGTTCGAAGCATTGCAGCAGCTTCACAAACAGGCCATGCAACGAACATTATTCAGGGACTTGCTATATCCATGGAATCTTGTGCTTTGCCTGTGCTCGTCATTTCAGCAGGTATACTCATTGCTTACATTAACGCAGGACTTTATGGTGTTGCGATTGCTGCAACTGCGATGTTAGCCTTAGCGGGAATGGTTGTTGCTTTAGATGCATATGGACCTATTACTGATAATGCTGGTGGTATTGCTGAGATGTCAGAACTTCCAAAAGAAGTCCGTACAGTAACGGATGCCCTTGATGCAGTTGGTAACACAACAAAAGCTGTAACGAAGGGTTATGCGATCGGATCAGCAGGACTTGCAACACTCGTGCTATTTTCTGCTTATACTGAGGACTTAAACCATTACTTCCCAGGCTTAAATTGTGCTTTCGTTCTTCAAGATCCTTATGTTGTTATCGGATTGTTTATTGGTGGTTTACTACCTTATCTTTTTGGCGCAATGGGAATGATGGCTGTTGGTCGTGCTGGAGCTCAAGTTGTTGTTGAAGTTCGTCGTCAGTTCAAAGAAATTCCGGGGATTATGACAGGAAAAGCGAAACCTGATTATCGTCGTGCCGTGGATCTTTTGACGAAGACAGCGATTAAAGAAATGATCCTTCCTTCATTACTACCTGTTTTAGCACCAGGAATACTTTGGTCTGTTGTGCGTCTAACAGCGGATGCTGAATCAGCATTCACAGCTGTAGGTGCAATGTTATTAGGAACAATCGTGACGGGTCTTTTTGTGGCTATCTCTATGACTTCTGGTGGTGGCGCATGGGATAACGCTAAGAAATATATCGAAGATGGTAACTGTGGTGGCAAGGGGTCAGAAGCCCACAAAGCTTCAGTGACTGGCGATACTGTCGGTGATCCTTATAAGGATACTGCAGGACCCGCAATTAATCCGATGATTAAGATTACAAACATTGTCGCTTTGCTTTTGTTAGCGATCTTAGCACATCATTAAAAACGGATTATTTTCGATTTTTAATATCCCTGGGTTTTTGCCCAGGGATATTTTTTTATTCTGATTTTGGATTTACCGAATCGACAGGATATGTTACGGTTTTTTTAATATGAAGTCATAAAGTTGTTGGGGCAAAGCTTAATTATGAAAAATTTTCGTTGGGTTATTAATGGCTTATTTCTTTTTTTATCTTTAACATCAAGCTTACAGTTGGTAAGGGCTAGTGATATCCGTGATAAAGAACCCGATCCTAAAAAACTTGCTCATCTTCAAATCCCTCTATCTATTTTACAAGGGTTATGGGCTAAAGAGAACTTAATATATGATAAAGTAAGTAGACATCACATAACAAAGGAATTGAGAAGATTCGAAGGATTTTTCTATCAATTTTCAATATTTGTTGATTCGCCCGAAAGTAGTTCTGAACTACTTGAAACTTATTTTAGGCATCTAGCAAATGCACGCTATAGCAATAAAAAGATTTTACCTATGATTATGCGTATTTGGGGAAAACCAGGAAATAGTAAGACAGAATTTTATCAAGGAACATATGAATTAAATCATACAGGTTTGCCTCCTTTTAGATTTCATCTTGTTACAATTTCTAAAGAAAAATTTGCAGAATTTCCTCATGGAACAGGTATTTATCTTTTTGAGATTGCGTCGACAAAAAGTTCGATTGCTTTAAATGAAATTTGTAAAGCTCAATATAAGCTCTCAACAACAGCAACAACATTAGAAGATTTATTGGGCGAAAAAATCGCAGACTCGAAAATTCATGAACAAAAAAAGCGTTCTTTTAAACGTGTAAGGCAACATAGAAGAGAAAGCAATATAGATGAGACACAAACCCAAGATCTATCAGCTGCTAGCAGTACTCAAGCTTTGCCTTCAAATGATGTGAATTCTTCTAATTTGATTTCTAGCCCTAACCCATCTCCTCAGAAAACTCACAAAATACAATATAGTTTATTAGGGAAAGAAATTGAAGATATTTTAAACGAAATTAAAAGCTCATAACGACTGCCACCGAAGGAAAAGAGTTTAAAAAACCTCTTTTATTTCTGTGATGATAAAAATCTATCAAAAAAGCTAAAGAGAATAATTAATAAATTTATGAGGATGAATACAGACGAAATGTATTCATCCGCATGATAACGACACCAAAGATAATTTTACCCTTAGCCATATAATGATTAAGGGTATTAGAATTATTGCTAGTTTGATTTTTCTTTAGCGGGTAATTCCGGAGATATATTTTGACTTGTATAAGCGTGCAATCTATCTTTCTTGTTGTTAAGTTTACTGCTAAGCCAGTTGCCACCTTAATGAGTTTTATTATCAAAAAATGCTAAGTCAGCTTGGGCTGCAGCAGTTGTCATATCATAAAAAGCAGGAAAAACAACATTAGTAATATTATGACGACTTATTACGATAAGTTTGCCAACATGGTTTCCAATTATCGTATTAAAAAGTTAAGGGCAACTTTTTAAATGTTAGGCTTAACTTATTGAATTTAAGATAATAAATAATATTTGTTAGCGAAATTTATTTCAAGAAGTCTTGCTTTTTAGGGGAATTTTTGTTATCTTAATGCTAGGTCGGATGCCTAAATGGATCCGATTGGTAATATCCGGCTTCTTGCGGATGGATTAACCTTATTGCTCGATGGAGGATAAGAATGCGTAATTATGATTTAACACCTTTATTTCGTTCCAGCATCGGTTTTGATCGTTTAATGCGAATTATGGATTCAGCCACACGTGGTGAAGAGGGAGCACCCTCGTATCCACCTTACAATATTGAAAAGATGGATGATCAAACCTATCGTCTAACGATGGCGGTAGCAGGATTTAGCGAAGATAATTTAAGTATTACTGTTCAAGATAATGTTCTTGTGATTACGGGTAAAGCTCGGGCAGATGATGAAAGCGTTCAATATCTATATCGCGGTATTGCTGGTCGTGCGTTCGAAAGACATTTCCAGCTTGCTGACTTTATTAAAGTTGGTGATGCCAACCTTGAAAATGGTCTTCTTAAAATCACGCTTCAAAGAGAAATCCCTGAAGCAATGAAACCCCGCACAATTGAGATTCGGCCTGCTCAAAAGCCTAAAGGAAAACTTATCGAATCTTAAAAACAAGCTTATGTAGGCCGGTTTGAAATTCTGTTAAAAACCGGCCTAACAAATAACGTAAGTTAGAATTTTAATCTGTTGCTATAATATCATTTAATTGATGTGGATAAAGTAAAGAATACTTTTCCTAGATTGTTATTTCAATTTATTCTAAATTTAATAAATTTGGTATGAAACTTAATCGAAAATATGTAAGTTGATCAAAAGATAATTTTTGAAAACTTTCGTCAAGAAGGTTGCTTTCTATTAACTATAAATTAAGTTTAATGCCGGTCAGATTAGAGAGCCCTTATGCGTATTATTGCAAGCCCAAAACAATTTTTAGTCTTTAAAAAACGCTTTATGCCCTGGTGTGTAATAAGTCATATTAGCCTTTTAAGTTTTGGACTATGGTTTGCGTTTTTTGGCTCTCCGCCAGATTATCAAATGGGCGAAGCAGTTCGTATTATGTATATTCATGTTCCTGCTTCATGGTTAGCCTTAGGTATTTATGCGCTAATGGCACTACATGCAATCATTGGTTTGATTACGAAGCATCCTCTTGCTGATATTATCGTCAAAGCTTCGGCATCAGTTGGTGCTCTTTTTACATTTATTAGTTTAATAACAGGTGCTTTATGGGGAAAACCTATGTGGGGAACTTGGTGGGTTTGGGATGCTCGTTTAACATCTGTCCTAATTTTGTTTTTATTGTATTTAGGATATCTAACTTTAGTTGATTCTTTTGAAAATCATGCACAAGGTTTAAAGGTAGGCAGCATTCTTGTGATTGTCGGAGCTTTTAATTTGCCGATCATAAAATGGTCAGTAAATTGGTGGAATACTTTACATCAACCAGCAAGTTTAACTAAACTATCTGCCCCTTCTATTCATCCTGAGATGCTTACACCTCTTCTGTTAGTGACGGGAGCTTACATAAGCTACTTCATTATTATGTTATTGCTAAGGATAGAAATTGAATACTATAGAAGACGCGAACAAAATCTTTATTCTCTTAAAACTCAAACCACAATTCATTGAGATAAAAAAATGGAAAAATTAAATTCTATATTTGAGACGCCTTATGCTTATTATATAGGAAGCGCCTATGGGATTGTTCTTTTAAGCTGTTTTATTTTTTTAATGACGACACTTTTTCAGAGCATGAAAGCGCATAAAAAAATAAAATCTCTTGAGGAAACTTTAAAAGACAATGATTTCTAAAAAGAAACAACGCCTTTATTATATTGCCTTTTTCTTAATTATCTTTGGAGCAGGATTATCAGCTGTTCTTTATAATTTACGAACTCATCTCATTTTTTTCTATACGCCAGAAGAAGTGAGTCAACAAACTTCTCTTCCGCTTAATAAAATTCGTTTAGGCGGTGTCGTCAAAGAAAAAAGCGTGAAATATTCCTTAAAAGGACTGTCTGGAGAATTTATCCTGACAGATTTTAAAAAAGATATATTAGTCTTTTTCGATTCTCCACTTCCTGATTTATTTCGAGAAGGTCAAGGGGTTGTTGCTGAGGGAATTTTAGATAAAAAAAATGTTTTTAAAGCAACACGTATTTTAGCTAAACATGATGAGAATTATCGTCCTCCTCAGTCAAGTCGAGAAGTTGAAGCTAGCTTAAAAACTTTAAAAGAATAAAAGGAAATGTCATGAATGCCTTTGGAGAAAGTGCACTTTATGCAGCTATTATAATTACATTTGCAGGCAGTATTGCTCCTTTCTTATTAATTAAAAGTCAGCCCAATTTCGCTTTTCAATTTAGTCGACTTTGTGCGGTCAGTAATTTTTTATTAATCACGATTTCTTTTTTAAGTCTAATTTATGCTTTCTTGAATTCAGATTTTAGCTTGCAAATTGTGGCTTCTCATTCACATTCAAAAACACCCAGTTTATATAAAATAACAGGCGTATGGGGGAACCATGAAGGCTCTATGGTTTTATGGGTATGGATATTAAGTCTGTACACCCTTTTAATTGCATTTCTATCTACCTCTCAAGAAACAAACTTTATTAAGACGCGTTTAAAAATTTTAAGTGTTCAATTTTTTCTTATTTTAGGATTTCTCACATATAGTGTGTTTCTTGCTGATCCGTTTATGCAAACAATAAATAAAGTGCTCGAAGGACAGGATTTAAACCCTATTTTGCAGGATCCTGCCCTAGCGATTCATCCTCCACTTTTATACTTGGGTTATGTTGGTTTTTCGTTAGCTTACAGTTTTTCAGTGGTGGGATTATTTGAAAACACAATTAATTCTTCATGGGCTTCCATGTTAAGAAAATGGGTTTTAGTAAGTTGGATTTTTCTAACTTTAGGAATCGCAACAGGCAGTTTTTGGGCCTATTATGAATTAGGCTGGGGAGGATATTGGTTTTGGGATCCTGTCGAGAACGCCGCTTTGATGCCATGGCTTTTAGGGACAGCCTTAATACATTCTCTTTTAGGCCTTGAAAAAGAAGGATTGTTTAAATTATGGAGCCCACTGCTAGGAATTGCTAGTTTTATGCTGTGTTTAATAGGAACGTATATTGTGCGTTCAGGGGTTATTAGTTCTGTCCATAGCTTTGCAACTGATCCAACGCGTGGTGCTTTTATTTTAGGTTTTACAGGAATAGCACTGGCTTTAGGGGCAGGGCTTTTGATCTATCGCGCCCCTAAGCTTTCATCTTCTTACTCTATAGAGTTATTTTCACGAGAAGGGGGAATAATCGTGAATAATTTTTTGCTGACATTGATGTGTTTTATTATTTTGTTAGGAACGCTTTCTCCTTTGTTAAGTGAATTTTGGCTGACTCAAAAGCTGATGATCGAGCCTGGTTACTTTCAATATACTGTTATTCCTCTTGCTCTTGTTATGCTGGTATTCATGGTGGGTGAGCCTGTACTTACATGGAGAAAAACATCACGAAAAAAACTCTCGCGATGGATTAATTACTTAATGTTAGGCGCTATTGGAATCATTAGTTTATGTGGAATTAACTCTATCCAAGCTTCTTTTGGGGTAATAGGTTTAGTACTTGCAGGTTTAATTCTAATTTCTTTGTTTATAGATGCGCGTTTGCCAAGAAAAAGTTTTCGTAATTATGCGATACTTTTTTCTCATGCCGGAGTTGCTATTGCAATTATGGGAATGAGTTTATTAAATTTAGGATCTTCTAAAACGACGATTCTTTTAAAACAAGGTGAGAGAGCTTTATATAAAGATTATACACTTCTCTTAAAAGAATTAAAAACTTTTAACATGCCGACTTATGAGGCGCGGCAAGCTTATTTAGAAGTAAAAAAAGGACACGCCACAGCTGAAATAATGATTCCTGAAAAACGATTTTATCAAGCTTCTCAAACTTTAACGACTGAAATTGCTCTTAAGCATACATGGCTAACAGATCTCTATATTGTTTTAGGGGGCGTTTTACCTACAGGAGAATGGGTCTTTGAAGTGGCACTTTATCCTGGAATACAACTTCTTTGGTTAGGGTCATTGTTAATGGTTCTTGGGGGCATTATCCGCCTCATTTTAAACAAAAAATTCTTAAGTCCTGGGAAAAATTGACAATCAGAGCATTTCATAGTATTTGTTTCAGATTAAATTCAAAAAAAGTAATCATTATGAGGAATTTTTATAAGTTAATATTTCGTTTTTTATTGTGTCTTAACATCAATCCGAGCTACAGCAGTGATACTGCTGATGCTAAGGGATTTGAAGACTTCGGTAATAGTTTTAGATGCAAACATTTGTATGAAGGTTCTTATCTGTGTGAGCGTCGTAGTTTTAAAAATTTTATGGATTATTTTAAAGAGAACCCTAAGGACGCTCTAGCATCCTGTAAGGGTGCAGCCTTAATATTTGGTGGTGGGCATCTTACAGCAGAGGAAGCTTATGAATTAAATAAAAATTATGCAAAAGGAGGAGATACAAAACAATTCTATATGTTTACACCTGGCTGTCATAATCATTTAGGACATGCCGTCATTAATTTAGATACCAAAACAGATCCTGATTTTATAGCAGATTATACCGAAAAAGGTATTATTCAAAAACTTAAGTTGGGAGAGCATAATTTGGTGGGAAGATTTGATGAAGTTATGTTTGAAAATGTTAGAGCATCAACTTCTTATTTTAGTTCCTCTGCTTTAGAAAATGCTTATGAAGCATTAAAACCAAATGGTAGAGTTGTTATTATCTCAGACGTCCCATTATTTATTGTAGGGGAATTCTTTTATAGAGACAGTGCACCTCAGATACTTTCTAATATAGGGTTTTATAACATACAGACGGTTAATGGTTATTTTGATATTTTAACCGGACGTTTTTTAAATGGACCAGTTACAATAGCTTATAAACCGGCTCAAAACGAAACATTAAATACTAAAAAGAAATAAGTTAGCTTATTTTAATTTGTTAACATCTTTAATTTTATTAAGGGTTTCATTAAAAAAATATTTCTGATCTAACGACTTAACTGAGTTTGAAAGTTCCTGGTAAGCAGCATGAATCGCTGCTTCCAGGACTTTATTTTCAATTTCTGTTAAGGCTTGAGTTTCAATTTGAGCATAGCGTTCTAAGAGTAATTTTTCTTCTATACGAATATAGTTTCCAAGCTCAATATGGGACGTTTTCTTGAGCTCTTCTGCTTGCGTTTTTGCATGCGCAATAATTTCTTTTGATCGTTGGGTTGTCTCGAGTTGAAGGCGTTTAGCTTCGGCAACTAGGGCTTCTGCTTCTGTATGAAGACGTTTTGCTTCTATAAGGTTATCCCTAATTCTCAAGGCATGTTGATCCAAAAAATTGATCAGCGCACGCCATGCAGGTTTTCCCACAAGGATGATTAAAATACAGAAAGCAATTAAAACCCATAGGGAAGCATTAATCATCCGTTTGCTCACTTTCCCTAACAGTTTTTAAACTTGTTTCTTTTGGTAAAGTTTTTTGAATGATTTCAATTGCAAGTTTTTGAGCTATTTGAGGAATTTCTTTAGAAAGGTTTTGTTTTTCTTGAAGAAATTTTTTCTCTGTTGCTTGAATTTTATCCTTCATTTCTTGGGAGATTCGCTTTCTTTCATGCTCAAATTTTAACTTAATCTCACGATCCACATGAAGAACAATTTCTTGCGCTTGCTGACGTGCTATCTCAAGCTCTTGAGCACATGCATTTTGAAGAGCCTCGGCTTCTATCTGTAACGTAGAGGCTAACTCTTTTTTCCCTTCAATTTGATCCCACCTTTGGCCTTGAAGTTTTGAAAGGCGTGGTAATGAGATTCCCCATGAAAACAGAATAATGGCTCCAAAGCAAATGACTAACCAGAAGAGCTGAGAGAAATAAGTAGCTGTTTCAAGTTGAGGCATTTGTCAACCCCGTTCTCAAATCAGCTAAACAAAATAATAAGAGCAACAGTAAAAGCCAAAATTCCAACAGCTTCTGTTAAAGCCGCGCCAATATAAGCTGGAATCATCACATCATTTTTAACTGAAGGGTTACGGGCAATGGCTTTCAACAAATTAGAAAAAATATTTCCAACGCCAATTCCAACACCTAAAAGAGCAATAACTGCCAAGCCTGCTCCGATTAATTTAGCCGCACCAACTTCCATTCTTCATCTCCTTTATCTATTTTTGATGTTCGAGTGTATCATAAACTTAATGTAAGTGAAGAGTATCATGTAAGTAAATACACGTGAGAATTGTAAAAACATAGGCTTGCAGGAGAGCAACAAAGACTTCAAATGCGGTAAAAAAGATAAGAAATGGGAGGGGCGCAAAAAGACCGTACACACCCATGGCAACCGTAAATCCGCCAAAAAGCTTTAGAACCATATGTCCAGCCATCATATTTGCAAAAAGACGAATCGCCAGCGTAATAGGCCTAAATAAATAAGCAATAATTTCAACTGGAATTAAGATTGGTGCAATCGCAAGGGGCACGCCTTTAGGAAAGAAGAGTCTAAAAAATTTAAAACCATGTTTGACAAGCCCAACAGTTGTAATAAGACCAAAGACGATAAATGCTAACGTGCCTGTGACGATGATATGGCTTGTAAATGTAAAAGAATAAGGCACCATTCCCCACAAGTTGCCGAATAAAATAAAAAGAAAAAGAGAAAAAATAAAAGGAAAATATCTTTTTCCTTCATCGCCTAAGTTATCTTTGACCATCGTTTGAATAAATTCATAACTAATCTCATAGAAAGATTGAATACGTGAGGGGATTAGCTGACTGTTTTTAACGCCTGCCCACTGGAATAAAATAATTAGAACCGTTGTTAAAACCATAAATAAGGAAGAGTTTGTAAACGAAATATCATATCCTCCCAAATGAAGAGGAATAAGCGGTTTGATAAGAAATTGGTCTAAAGGATTTGTTGCCATTAGATTTACTATAAACCCTTTCTTCGTGAAGTCGAATCTTAAATCTTTTATTTATGATTTAAGTTTCTTAAGTAAAATTTTATTGATGACAGCAGGATTCCCTTTTCCTTGCATCATTTTCATAACTTGTCCTACAAAGAAGCCCAGAAGTTTATCTTTTCCTGAAAGATATTCTGATACCTTATCTTGATTCTCACTAAGAATTTTATCAACTGCCGCTGCAATGGTGTCTTCGTCACTGACTTGGACAAGACCTTTGGCGTTAATAATTTTATCTGGCTTTTCCCCTGTCTCCCACATTTCTGCAAAAATATCTTTTGCAAGGCGCCCTGAAATAGTCTCATCATAAATAAAATTAATAAGGTCCGCTAATAATTGAGGAGAAACTTTGCTTTCTTCAATCGATAAAGAATCTTTATTAAGCGCCGCAAACAACTCGCCGATCATCCAATTTGCAAGCAGTTTAATGCTTTTCTCATTTTGATGTTTTAGGCTCTCAAGGGCTGTTTCAAAATAAGTGACAGTCTCAAGTTCTGAGCTTAAAACACCAGCATCATAAGGAGAGAGGTTATAATCATTTATGAATCTGGTCTTTTTTGCATCCGGTAATTCTGGAAGCGTTACGCGTATATGCTCAATCTCTTCATCAGTTAAAACCAAAGGCGGAAGATCAGGATCAGGGAAATAGCGATAATCATGCGCATCTTCCTTACTTCGCATGGATCTTGTTATTCCTTTTGCGGCATCAAAAAGGCGCGTTTCTTGATCTACTTGTCCCCCATTTTCAAGAATATCCATTTGTCGTTGAATTTCATAGTTAATGGCTTGGCCCATAAATCTTACAGAATTCACATTTTTAATTTCAGCCCGTGTTCCAAAATCTGCTCCGGGGCGTCTTAAAGAGATATTAATATCTGCACGAAGGCTTCCTTGTTCCATATTTCCATCACACGTTCCTAAATAACGCAAAAGACCGCGTAATTTTTTAATATAAGCTTGGGCTTCTTCAATTGAACGAATGTCAGGTTCGGAAACAATTTCCATAAGAGCGACACCAGCTCGGTTAAAATCAATGTAACTCTTGCTTGGATGTTGATCGTGAATGCTTTTACCTGCATCCTGTTCAAGATGAAGACGCGTAATATTAATGCGCCTTACTGTGCCATCTTCAAGTTCAATATCGAGATAACCTTTCCCAATGATAGGGCATAAAAATTGAGAAATTTGATACCCTTGAGGAAGATCAGCATAAAAATAATTTTTACGATCAAAAATTGATGTTTTATTGATTTGTGCATTCAAGCCGAGGCCTGTTTTAATAGCTTGTTCTACACAGAAACGATTAATCACAGGGAGCATTCCAGGAAATCCTGCATCAATAAAAGAGACTTGCGTATTAGGATCACCGCCAAAGGCCGCAGAAGCTCCCGAAAAAAGTTTTACTTTTGAGGTAATTTGTGCATGAACCTCAAGTCCTATAACAACTTCCCAAGGTCCTGTTTTGCCTTGGATATAATGATTTTTTTCATTCATATGCTTGTCCGTAATTTGAGAGCTTTTTCTTTAAATTGTGCTGCTTGTTCTAGAACATATCCTACATTTAGAATTCTTGCTTCTTCAAAAGTTGGTCCTAGAATCTGTAGTCCTAATGGAAGTCCCTCTTCTGTAAATGATGCAGGGATAGAAATTCCAGGAATACCGGCAAGATTTGCAGGAACAGTTAAAACATCATTCATGTACATTGTAACAGGATCTTTAGGTTCTTCTCCAATTGCAAAAGCTGCTGTGGGGGTTGTGGGCGTTAGAATGACGTCGACTTTTTTAAATGCCTCTTCAAAATCTTGCCGAATAAGGCGCCTAATTTTTTGCGCTTTTAAATAATAAGCATCATAATAGCCCGCTGATAAGACATATGTACCAATCATGATACGTCGCTTCACTTCTCTTCCAAAACCTTCTGCACGCGTAAGCTCATAAAGTTCATCTAGCGTTTTTCCTGAAGTTCTTAAGCCAAAGCGAACGCCATCATAACGCGCTAAGTTAGAAGAAGCTTCAGCAGGGGCAAGAATATAATAAGTAGGGAGAGCATATTTTGTGTGAGGTAAAGAAATTTCTTGAATTTCAGCACCAGCATTTTTAAGCCATTCAATTCCTTGAGACCACAAATTCTCAATTTCTGGATTAAGCCCTTCAACCCGATATTCTTTGGGAATACCAACTTTAAGGTTTTTAATATTGCCGCTCAGCATCTTTTCATAATCTGGGACAGGGATATTTACAGAAGTTGCATCTTTAGGATCATAGCCCGCCATAATTTTGAGCATTAAAGCAGCATCACGAACATCTTTTGTAAGTGGGCCAGCTTGATCTAAAGAAGAAGCGAATGCGACAATACCGTATCTTGAGCATCGACCATAAGTTGGCTTAAGACCAACAATTCCTGAAAAAGCTGCGGGTTGGCGAATAGATCCGCCAGTATCTGTTCCGGTTGTCGCAAGTGCAGACCCAACGGCAACAGCTGCGACAGATCCTCCAGAAGAACCACCTGGAACGAATTGACGATTGTCACCTTTAATTTTCCATGGACTCACAACAGGACCATAAGCACTTGTTAAATTGGACGACCCCATAGCAAACTCGTCAAGATTTAATTTCCCCAATAAAACAGCTCCTGCATCCCATAAATTTTGAGTCACAGTTGATTCATATAAAGGTTTGTAACCATCAAGAATTTTTGACGCTGCGGTTGTACGTATATTTTTAGTACAAAAAAGATCTTTTATTCCGATAGGAAGCCCTTCAAGAGGTCGAAGTTCTTCATTTTTTGCAAGTTTTTCGTCAGATGCGGCTGCCATTTTAAGGGCGACTTCAGGCGTTTCTGTAATATAAGCATTAAGAGATCGCGTTTCTTCCATTTTTTGGAGGTGAGTTTGTGTTAACTCTTTCGCAGAGAATTGTTTCTTAACAAGTCCATCTCGTGCTTCACATAAAGTAAGTTCAGTTAGTTTTGTCATGGATTACTCTACAACTTTAGGGACAACAAACATTCCGAATTCCGCCTCTGGGGCATTTGCAAGAATAGCTTCAGGATAGTTGCCATCAGTAATTTGGTCTTCACGTCTGGGCATGTTGTCAAGCGCCATACTATAAAGAGGTTGAATGTTACTCGTATTAACTTCTGAAAGCTGCTCAACCCATCCTAAAATATGATTAAGATCAGTTTTAAGAGATTCAAGAGACTCCTCTTCAATCTTAATTCTGGCAAGCCTTGAAATCTTGTGGACAGTTTTAATATCAATGGTCATGGTGCCCCTTTAAGTCAGTGCTTTTTTAATTTATTCCTTAATCTACTGCTTCATATCATTCTTTTAAGCTTCTTTGAAGTCCTTTATCCCTTCATGGATCGCCACAATTCCTTGTGTGAGATTTTGATAGGAAACAGAAACAAAGCCAGCTTCTTTTATCATTAAAGAAAGCTCTTCCTGTGTAGGGAAACGGTTAATACTTTCGACTAAGTATTGGTAAGCAGCTTTATCTTTTGCAATAAGAGCGCCAATTTTAGGAATAATATTAAAAGAGTAGAGAGAATAAGCTTTTTCTAATAAGGGATGTTTAACTTTTGAAAATTCTAGACAATAAAACCGACCTTCTGGTTTTAGAACACGGAAAGCTTCTTTCAAGGCATTCTCTTTAGAAGTAATGTTACGAAGACCAAAAGCAATCGTGTAAACATCGAAAGCGTTATCTGGAAAAGGAAGATTTTCTGCTGTTCCACAAATCCATTGAAGACCTTTTATTACACCCTCATCGATAGCACGTGCTCGTCCTTCTTCAAGCATATTAAGATTAATATCATAAACCGTAACATTTGATAGAGGTGTTGATTTCTTAAGAAGCCTTAAAGCAATATCACCTGTTCCCCCGGCAACATCAATAAACTTTTCATCTTTTTTTGGAGAGATTCTTTGAATAAATTGATCTTTCCACCACCGATGAATTCCTAAACTCATGACATCATTCATTAAATCATAGCGGTTAGCAACTCGTTTAAATAAGTCATTAACAAGCTTTGTTTTTTCATTTGAATCGACATCTTGAAAACCAAAATCAGTAGTGGTACGCTTTATCATCTATGTATTTTCTTCTTTCCCTTAAAGTATGAAAACCATAATGGAATCTTAACTTAATTTCTAGTGCCGTTATGCCTGAACTTCCTGAAGTTGAATCTATTAGAGTAAATCTTGAGAAACACATTCTTAATCAAACAATAGAGAATGTGGTGGTTTCTAATCGTAAATTACGATGGCCTATTCAAGATAATTTTGAAGTTCTTCTCAAAAATCATACTGTAAAGGCGCTTGAGCGGCGAGCTAAATACATCTTACTGTCCTTTAAGCAATCTAATTTCATTCTAGTATGGCATTTAGGCATGTCAGGAAGAGTGCAAATTCTAACACCTAAAGAACTTGTTCCTAGAAAAGTGCATGATCATGTTGAAATTAAGTTTTACTCTGGATTAATATTACGTTTCCACGATCCACGACGCTTTGGGGCAATGTTGCTTGTTCCATCCCAGGATTTACCAAGTTTTTCTTTATTAAATTCTTTAGGAATTGAACCTTTTGATGATAATTTTTCTAGTTCTCTTTTGTTAAAGTTAATTAAGCATAAATCATTAACCCTAAAAACAGTTCTTCTGAATCAAAAAATAATAGCTGGTTTGGGAAATATTTATGTTTGTGAAGCTCTCCATCAAGCAAAGTTATCGCCTCTTAGATTAGCGAAAACATTGAGTGTTTTAGAAGCAGAGGCTCTCGTTAGATCAATTCAAGAGGTTTTAAAAAAGGCTATTGCAGCAGGTGGTTCAACTTTAAGGGATCATCGTCAACCAAATGGGAGTAAAGGTAGCTTTCAAGAAAATTTTAAAGTATATGGTCGTGAAGGAGAGCCATGTTTTCAATGTAATCAGTCATCAATTGAGAGAATTGTTCAATCTAATCGCTCAACGTTTTATTGTAAGGAATGTCAAAAATGAAATTATTCTTATATGTTCTTTGTTCACCACTAATAATGCAACTTTCTTACGCAGTTAACGTGCAACCTCTTATGCAAGGAAGTGTTAAAGCGACTTTAATACGAGAGCATATTCCTCTTATGCCAGGCCTTAAATTAACAGGGGAGGTAGAAGATATGGGAGAAGAAAGTGATTTTTATAGGATTGAGGCTGAGGCTTCAGGAAATATTTTTCTAGAAGATGTTGAAGAATTTTATCAAGATTCATTGCCTACATATGGATGGGAGAGAACAGGGCGTTTTTCGTATGTATTAAATGAAAAATATCTAGAAATTATTCCTCAAAATAATGGGGGTATGTTAAGGGTTATTTTTCAGCTTAGATCTAAAACTTTCTAAAAAAGCTTTATCTTTAACAAAGCAAACACATACCATGATAAAAAAAAGTATAAAAAATTAAGCAGCAGTTTCTTCTGAAACAGTATTTTCAAGCCATTTTTTATGCCTTCTTTCGTCTGCTAAGCCTCTTCTGATGACATCGCTAGCTTCAGACCATATATCATTTCGTGAAGAAATTCTTTCATAAGCAGTATTTGTATCTAATTCGTTGCTAATCATGGCGCGCAGAATAATAGTATCACCAATTAAGTTAGCTAGAACTACTTTACCTTTTGCCAGCCATTGTTTCCCTGTACTTGGGCCTGAAGGAGGCTGTATATTTCGCTTCTTTAAAATACTTGAGAGCTCTTGAATATGCCATTCATGATCCGCTTTAAAAATATTTAATTTCTCTTTAAAATCTTGATTTTCAATTTTGTTTACCGCTGCATCGTAGGCTTCAATAGCATCATAATCTAACTCAATCAAATCTTTTAAGGCTTCTTTGAACTCTTCTTGCGTACCAACTAAAGTCACCATTTTTTATTTCCTTTTTTGAAGTCTCGAAGCGTCTTTGTAAAAGGGTAAACTTCTGGAATTGTTAACATAACTAAAGTTTACCCTTCTAAATAAAAACAGAAATTTTATTCTTCTGATCCCTCATTTCTTCGAGAGGATTTATCTTCTCTTTCAGATCTATCTTTACGAGCATTTCCTCCTTCACGACCCATACGAGCATAGCCTTCAGGGCCTAATTGTTGCTTACGAGCTTCGCCACCCATATGACCTAATTCAACATATCCCTCATGTCCAAGTTGGCGCTTTCTTTCTTCGCCACCTTTTTGTCCTCGTTCAGACATTCCTTCATGTCCAGCTTTTTCTGCGCTTGCTAGACCTCCTTGACGAGCAATTTCTTGTACCTTCTCATGCGGCATAGAAGCAAAGCCACGTTTAGAAGTATTTGAACCTGAGCTCTGGGGTCGCTTATTACGATTATTTTGTGCCATGTTTATCTCCATTTATTTTTGTTTGAGTTAATGAAGAGAAAAAGATTTCAAGTAAAAAATTATTTGATTGAAATCTACTTTTCTTATTAAGGTTAAAGGTCATAGAAAACCTTCATGTTCCTTTACATGCGCCCAAGTCATAAAACACTTAAACAAAGGAATTATTATGATTTTATTTATCTATCTAGTTAAAATTGAGTAAAACATTTTTAATTAGATAGCCTTTGATATAAGCTTTGCTTAGTCTGTTACTCGGTTCGCATACGGGCGCGGTTGAGGCGCCTTAATGAAACTTTATAATTCTCAAACATTAGAAGCGAGTTGAAATAGGATTTATTTTGCGCCTGATTTATATTTAGGTTTGATTTAAAACGATAGTTTTTAGGCAGCTAAAAATTTTACTTACAGTTTGAAATTAAGATTTTTTATAAGCTTTCTTTCTTAGGAAAGAATCCTCAATCTTTGTAATAGAATTTTTATAATTGTTTAAATTTTTATTTGTTTCAGGAATTTCAGAAGAAGAATTTTGAAAGGTCTTTTTTTTTGAAAATTTGGTAGCATAAATTTTTTGAAACAAAAGTTGAAATCTTGCAATGAATACACCTAATAAAATAACCGTTCCAGCTATTATTTGAGAAAATGTAAGCGATTCATTAAGAATTAATGCAGATAACAAGCAAGTAAAAACAGGTAAAAGTAACATGAAAGGTGTTTGCTTGAGAGAAGATACCCGTTGCGCAAGGCTTAACCAGAGATAGCCTGCCCATACTGTTGATACGAGGCCGACATATATAGAGCATAAAACACCAATGTAAGAAAGATGAGTGAAATTATGAATAGCTTCTTGAGGACCCTCTATAATAAAAGGAATTGCCATTAGTGAGGGGATAGAAATAACAGAAAGCCAAACATTATCTGCCATTCCAGCGCCTATTTTGAACTTTTTGAGAAGTGTAAATCCAATCCCCCAACAAACAGCTGAAATTAAAATCGCTATAATGCCTAAAAATGGCATATCAAAGGTATTACCGTAGGTGGCCTGAGTCAAAAGATAAGCACCAAGAAAAGCAACAGTCATCCCAGCGATTTCAATAGGGGTTACTTTTTCACGTAAGAAAAGAAAGCAAAAAAGAACGCCAAATAAAATGTTTGTTTGCATTAAAAAAGAGGATAATCCTGGGCCGACTCCAGATTTAAGCCCGAAACCAAGAAATAACCAGTTAAGTGCATTCCAAAAAAGACCTGCTAAAAAATACCTCGAAATGGGATGAGTAGGTTTTGAATAGAATAAAAGCAAAGGAACGACAGATAAAAGCCGTAAAAAACTTAAAATGTAAATTGAAATATGTCCGAGAGCAATTTTCTGTACAATTAAGCTTGTCGCCCATAGGAAGATGACAAAGATGGCAATCAATGTATCTTTAAAACTCATAAATCCTCCCTGAAAGCTATGCTTTCCCTGTATTATTTGTGATGTAGGGAGCTGGGGTTCTTTTAATTTACTTCTATAACCCTACAATAACTCACCTTACTATACACAATTTTATCTAAAGTTAAATTCAATATTGCATAAAATAAACGCTAACTATTACTAAAATTTGCTTAAGTTATTGAAATATTTAAAATAAAAAAATTATTTAAAATTGTTGCAATATTAAAAACTCGTGCTATTATCAGTTTGTGTATCAGAATATGATACATACGTCAAATCTTAATTTGATTAAATGTTTAGGAGGAAAACATGCTGAAAAAAATCGATCAATCAAAAGTATTAACTGTTAAAAATTATCTTATTACGACAAACGCTTAGTTTAAGTGTAAGATATTCTATATTAAGCCCGCCGTTTTAAAGCGGGCTTTTTTCTTATTTCTTTATTCTTCGTAATTTTTGCTTATTTGTTGACAAGCATTTTATTCAGCTGATATGTGTAAGCTGTAGGTTTTAATTTTCTTTTTATGTTTTATTTTTAAGAGCTGCCACTATTTATTTAAAGATTATATGTACGGAATCGCCTTTAGCGCAAGCCTTTTACTAAAGGAGGTTATGGTGGTTTTATATCCTTTTCTTCTTCTGCTTCAGTTATTTTTTACTGAAATGTCAGCAAAATCTCTGCCAGCAATCAATTCTATTCAAATTGATGAAGCGTGGGCGCGTGCAACAACAGTCGGGAATAGTGTTGTTTACGTAAAAATTTTTAATAATAGTTCTCAGCCTGATCGTCTTGTTAACGTCGAAACGGATGTGTGTAAAGTGGTTGAATTACATACCCATCTGAGAGAAGGTGATATATATAAGATGAGACGTCTTAAAGCAATTGAGATTCCGGCAAAGCAGGTTATTTCCCTTGAAGAGGGTGGTTTACATATTATGTTAATGAATGTTTTTGAACCTTTAAAAGAAGGTACTGAAATTAAACTTATTTTAGTTTTTGAAAAGGCTGGTAGGGTATCAATTCTGGCAAAAGTTCGTAAAAATAAGTATAAGTGTGGCTGTAAAGATTAACTTTTAACAAGAAGAAAAAGTGCTACTCAAAATGCAGAATCTAACAGAATTTATTAATTATCTTAAGGCTCGTATCGTTCTAAGCGAGATAATTAGTACGCATGTGAAAATTATGCGACGTGGACGCCTTAAACTTGGTTTGTGCCCTTTCCATTCAGAAAAAACACCTTCATTCCATATTAGAGATGAGCAAGGAACATATCATTGCTTTGGCTGTGGTGCACATGGAGACGTTTTTTCTTTTTTACAGGCTGTTGAGGGTGTGAGCTTTATGGAGGCCGTAGAAAAGCTAGCATCTCTAAATGGTATGACGGTGCCAGCATTTAAAGATAAAATGATAGAGCCTAATTCTGGGCAAGATCAGATATATCAAGCTTTAGAAGCCGCAACTATACTTTTTGAGAAGCAATTAAAATTATCAAAAGGCTTTAAAGCAATCCAATATCTTGAGTCAAGAGGAATATTGCCAGAGACGATTTCTCAATTCAGGCTTGGTTATGCAGTTTCAGGCAATTTCCTGAAGGAAAATTTAAGTCGAGACGGTTTTCCAGAAGAAATTCTACAACGAGCAGGTCTTATTATAAAACGTGAGGAAGATGGAAGCACGTATGATCGGTTTCGGGATCGCATTATGTTTCCTATTTTTGATCGAAAAGGGCGGGTCATTGCTTTTGGCGGACGAATTCTAGAGAGCGGTGAGCCTAAATATTTAAATTCACCTGAAACGAGTGTATTTCATAAGGGACAAGTTTTATACGCCTATAGTTTTATGCAGCGTGACTTAAAAAAAGAGCAACCAATATTGGTGGCTGAAGGGTATCTAGATGTTATTTCTCTCCATCAAGCTGGATTCAAAGGCGCTGTTGCTCCTTTAGGAACAGCGTTAACCGAAGAACAAATTCTTTTATTATGGCGATTGCGTCCAGAACCTGTTTTTTGTTTTGATGGAGATACGGCAGGTCAAAAAGCAGCTATACGCGCAGCAGAACGTGCCATGCCTTTATTAAAAACTGGTCTATCTTTACGCTTTGCTCTTCTTCCAAAAGGCGAAGACCCTGATAGTTTGTTACGTTCTGGTGGAAAAGAAAGATTTGAAAACTGTTTAAAAAGAGCCTTACCCCTTTCAGATTTGTTATGGCAATTTGAATTGGCTCAAAAATCTATTAAAACACCTGAGCAAAGAGCCATATTTGAAAAGGCAGTAATGAGCTATGTCAGTAACATTCAAGACTCAACTTTACGGTCTCAATATCAACAGGTTTATCGTTCCCAGTTAAAAGATCTTTTTTATAAAAACGCTTACAAAGGAAGACAATTAACTTCTCTAAAGTCGTCTTTGTTTTCCTCTCCTGGTCCTCAATCTTTTTTGGATTCAGAGGTGATATCACAAAAAATATTGATTGCGGTGCTTTTAAATCATCCAGAACTTATTTTAGAATATGCAGAAGATTTTGTTGAGCTTGAGCTTTCGCATCCTGCTTGGGTTCGGCTACGAGAAGCAATGCTTAGCAAAATAAATGATACAAAAGGACTTGACGCTAGCGTTCTGCATCACCATCTGTATAATGAAGGCTTTCGTGAGGTTATACAGGAAATTTTATCTTCTCAAGTAAAGTCCTTGGCTCCATTTATAAGGATAGAGAGCGATATTAATGAAGTAAAAGAGGGGTGGAAAGAGATATGGGGACGTATCCAAGAGAAAAAAAAGTTAACCCAAGCACTCCTTGAGGTTAAACGTAGATTTAGTGAAGATATGAGTTATGAAGCTTGGGCTGAAGTTCAGAACTTGCAACAGTAATATATTAAAAGTGAATAGATTAGATTTTTAAAAGTAAGATTAAGTTAGGAAAGGATAAACACCGTGAGAACAACTGCTGAACTCCGTGAAGAACCCCAGGAAGAAGCCGCTGTTGAGCTTAAAAAAATTGATTTAAAGGCAACCTTAAAAAAGCTCATCATGAAAGGAAAAGAGAAAGGTTATATAACGTATGACCAATTAAACAATGCATTGCCGCAAGACGAATTTTCTTCAGAACAAATTGAAGATGCAATGGCAGCGATAGCTGAACTTGGTATTAATGTTATTGAAGCTGATGAAGTTGACGAAGAAGAATCTGAAAGCTCTGAAAGTCCTGACGCGGATTCTGAGGAAGATTCTGACAATGAGAATACCACTGAAATTGCTGAAGGAGGAAGAACAGATGATCCTGTTCGAATGTATTTGCGTGAAATGGGTAGAGTGGAGCTTTTATCACGTGAAGGTGAGATAGAAATAGCAAAACGCATCGAAGATGGTCGTCTCATGATGATTGATGCTATTTGTGAGAGCCCTTTAACAATCCGCGCGATTATTTCATGGCGGGATGCTCTCGAACAAAATCAAATTTCTCTACGAGATATTATTGATATTGAAGACACGAATGAAGAAGACAGTTCTGAAGAAGATCTTGATGAAGAACTGGTCGATGAAGAGGAAAATAACGAGGAAGAGAACGAAGAGGGTAAGCAAGAAGAATCTGGAGAGGGTAATGAAAGTGAGACGGAACAAAATTTATTTTCCGCTCAAGAAGAAGCCCTTAAACCCCAAATATTAGAAAAATTTGATAAAATTGCAGAAATATATGAATCTTTGCATACCTTGCAGGTTGAGCGTTTGAAGCTAGCACAGGAGAAAAAGACGCCAGCACCAAAAAATGAAAAGACTTTTAAAGAATTAAAGAAAACACTTGTTGAACTTGTTAGCGAAATTCGATTTAACCCATTACGTATTGATCAACTTGTTGACCAGCTTTATACATTAAATCGTAAATTAATGGGGCTTGAAGGAAAGATTCTACGTTATGCAACGGATTCTGGCCTTCAAAGAGAAAAATTCTTGAAAGTCTATTTTGGTCATGAGCTTGATTCTGATTGGTTATCCTCAATAAAAGACTTTGGTAAACCAGGTGATAAGTTTATCTCAAAATATGGTGAAGAAGTTCAACATATTCGTAATAACATTGCTGAGGTTTCGGTTGAATCAGGCCTGAATATCGCTGAATTTAGGCGCATTGTTGCTGACGTTCAAAAAGGAGATCGTCAGGCTCGTCGTGCTAAGAAAGAAATGATTGAAGCTAACTTGCGTCTTGTTATTTCGATTGCAAAGAAATACACCAACCGTGGTCTTCAATTTTTAGATTTAATTCAAGAAGGTAATATTGGATTAATGAAGGCGGTGGATAAGTTTGAGTATCGTCGTGGATATAAATTTTCAACGTATGCAACATGGTGGATTCGTCAAGCTATCACGCGCTCAATTGCAGATCAGGCACGTACAATACGTATTCCAGTTCATATGATTGAGACGATAAACAAGCTTGTGCGAACATCACGTCAAATGTTGCATGAAATTGGGCGTGAGCCAACACCAGAAGAACTTGCAGAAAAGCTTATGATGCCCATTGATAAGGTACGTAAAGTGATGAAAATTGCAAAAGAACCAATCAGCTTAGAAACACCGATCGGAGATGAAGAAGATGGTAGCTTAGGTGATTTTATTGAAGATAAGAATGCAATTCTTCCAATGGATGCGGCGGTCAATGCCAACTTGAGAGAAACAACAACGCGTGTTCTATCAACTTTGACACCGCGTGAAGAACGCGTTTTAAGAATGCGTTTTGGTATCGGAATGAATACAGATCATACGCTTGAAGAAGTTGGGCAACAATTCTCAGTTACACGCGAACGCATTCGTCAAATTGAAGCGAAAGCGCTTCGAAAGCTAAAACATCCAAGCCGCTCAAGAAAATTAAGAAGCTTTCTTGACTCATAAAGAAAAATTTAAGAAAGCCTAGTGTTCAAAGCTAGGTTTTCCTCTTTTTTTTAATATGATGTTAAAAAATGCCTTCGTAATGAGAATAGACTTGGTAGTTTAACGGCTTATACTGAAGGTTACTTTATGCAATTAATTGAAGCTCATGAGCGCGCTCTCTTTGTAAACCATAAAGCCATATTTTTTACGCATGATGGCCTTATTGTTGATTGTAACCATCACTCGCCTTTGGTGCCCTTTAATGTATATAAGGAATTGGGCATCAGTATTGAAACTAGTTATTTAGACAACAATATATTAATCATTCAAGGTGAGGCTCCACGATCTCTTACGGATCAAATTTTCAATAATCACTTTCGCCTATACTCCGTAAAAGTTTTTTTAAATGAGACTTGCAAAGAAACTCAACAGCAAATCCTTAGAGGTATTCATTGGCTAACTTGGAATTCAAGAATGAAATATTGTAGTCAGTGTGGGGGCAAACTGGAGCTTGTTCCGGCGTCTTTAGAAAAGAAATGTAGATTGTGCGATAGATCATTTTATCCTAATTTATCTCCGGCAGTCATGGTTCTTATTCAAAGAGATGATGAAATTTTACTAGCGAGATCTGCTTACTTTAAGCCTGGGTTATATAGTGCTATTGCAGGATTTGTTGATATTGGCGAAACGGCTGAACTCGCTGTGCATAGGGAGGTTCAGGAAGAGGTTGGAATCCAAATCTCAAATTTAGAATATTTTGGAACGCAAAGCTGGCCTTTTCCTAATAGCTTTATGGTCGCTTTCAAAGCGCAGTGGTTACAGGGTGATATAAAAATTGATCAACAAGAAATAGAAGATGCTCGATGGTTTAAAATAAAAAATTTACCTGAGCTTCCTCCAGCCTTTAGTATTGCAAGAAGGCTTATTGAGAGTTTTTAAGATGGCAGCTTTTTGTCATAATTATGCCTTTAATCCCTTCCATTTTCCTTTAGAAATGGAGGTTAAGAAATTTTTTTAAAAGTAAATTTTTCGTAAGCTAGAACTGAGAAGAAGAAAAAATCAGGATATAAAGAGTAAATAAAAAGCCACTGACTAAAGAGGCAGTGGCTTTTTAAGAAAAGAGCAAAGCTTAGTTAGCAGCTTTGTTTTCTTCTGCAGCTGGTTGTGCAGCAGCAGCATCAGCTTGAGCAGCGTCAGCAGCAGCTGGAGCAGCTTTTTCTTCTGCAGCAACAGCAGCAGTTGAGAATGCAACGAGAGCAGCTAAAAGAATATTCTTCATGTTTTTCACTCCAATTATATATAACATAACACTTTGTCATGCAGCATGAATAATCTCTGAAAAATAATTGAAAATCAAGGACAATTATTGAAACTTATCTTGGTGTTGCATAAATACAACATATTGATGTTAACCTTCTGTATTTACTTGATATTATGGCCCTAATATGGTGAGGTTTTAAGAATGATGATAAAAAAAGCGACAATTCTAAAATTAGATGATCAAGGATATGGCTTCACACGAGATAATACTGGCCAGGCATCCACCATCCCTTATACTTTACCAGGAGAAGAGGTCGAAATAGAGTCGCATGCCGATCGTTGGTATCTGAAAAAAATCATAAAGCCTAGTCCGCAGCGTGTTGCGCCCCCTTGCCCTTACTATGGGACCTGTGGGGGTTGTGTCTTACAACATTTATCCCCTGAAACTTACGTAGACTATAAAATGGAACGTATTTCACGCGCTTTAAATCGTTATGGTGTTCAAAATCTTACTGTTGAACCTTTAAAAGTTTTGGGTAATCACACGCGCAGGCGTGTTGTATTGCATGCCTTAAAAACATCTTCAGAAATCAAACTTGGTTATTACCAATTAGGATCTCATCGTTTGGTTGATATTGAATATTGTTTGCTTTTACGCCTTGAAATTAATCAACTTATTGCTCCATTAAAAGAAATTTTGCAGACGCTTTTAAAGCCAAAAGAAAAATTAGATATCTTTTTGACGGCTACAGAGGCGGGCATAGACCTTTTATTCAAAATGAAAGGAAATCAAGGTTTAGTTGTATCTACACTTGATCTTTTAAAAACATTTGCACTGACCCATAATTTAGCTCGACTTACTTTTGTAAACGACCAAGAAGAATGGCCAGTCGTCACATTTAAAAGACCTCAAATTCGTTTTGGAGATTATTCCGTTGAAGTTTCTGCAGATGGTTTTTTACAAACAAGTTCTGAGGCAGACCAGCTCTTAACATCCCTTATTTTAGAAGAATTTCCTTCTGAGCATCGAAAAATTGCGGATCTCTTTTGTGGCCGAGGAACATTTTCTTTACCTTTGTCCAAGCAAGGAAAAGTCGATGCTTATGAAATGGATGAAAAGGCGTTAAAAGCTCTTGCGCAAGCCGCAAAAATTCAGAAGCTGCCGATACAGACTTATACACGAAATTTATTTTCTAACCCTGTAACTATAGAGAAACTTGAATCTTATCAAAGTGTTATTATGAATCCTCCGCGTCAAGGTGCCGCTGCACAAGTAAAGATGCTTGCTCTGAGTAATGTATCGCATGTCGTAATGGTGTCTTGTAATCCTGATACGTTTGCAAGAGATGTCGCTCTTTTGCAAAAGGGAGGCTTCAAGATTCAAAAGCTAAGTCCTGTTGATCAATTTTTATGGTCACCTCATGTTGAAATTGTCACTCATTTAAGACGATGAGAAAGCACTTGCATCCTAGTGACAGGAACGTTATTTTGTGCCAGTTTCATTCCTAAGGAGATAAAAATGACCACATTTGGCGGCGTTTCTGGAGCTCATTTAAAGCAATTTATTGAAAGAGTTGAGCGTTTAGAAGAAGATAAAGCAAATCTTGCAAATGATATTCGAGAAGTTTTCGCTGAAGCGAAAGCAAATGGCTTTGACACTAAAATTATGCGCCAAGTGTTAAAAATTCGGAAAATGGATCACCAAGAGCGTTCTGAACAAGAAGAAATATTAACACTTTATTTGCACGCGTTAGGGATGGTTCCTCAAGAAAATTTTTCAGAAAAGACAGAAAACGAAGTTGCTTAAAAATCCTTCTTTTAACTTGTAAAAAAGCAAGCAAGCATGATTTATTTGTTGCATTTTCTTTTGAAAATAGTTACTATGAATTATAACGATTATAAAGAGCGAACTTGCAAAACTAGGATTGATAACCCACTGTTTTTACGTGGTTTCTCAATTTTTTCAAAATTGTTGTTTTAAGCTCAACAGGGGGCTTTTGATTCAGATTTAGCCATGAAAAGATGGCATCATCGTCGTATTCTAGAATGAGATTCAGCTCACCAAGCTCTTTCTCATCTAAAAACGGACCATGGGTATCAACAAAACCACCTAAGAGAAAATCAGCTTCTTTACCGCCGCGATGCTTCGCGCGATAAATAGCTTTTTTAAAATGTAATGAAAGAAAAGAGGTCACTAGAGGTACTTTCGCAATTGATAATAAGACGGAATATTATTATTTTTTTGTGTAAAAGCAAACAGGAGTGCAAACATATTCTTTAAAAGAAGATGGTTCTCCTCCTGTTTATAAAGTAGTCTCCCTAGGGTAGATGAATAAAGGTAAAGATGGTCTCGCAGTAAGTAAGGTTATAAAGAAAAAGTAGATGACAAATTTTGAAGAGATGCGACAAGCAATGATTCTCGGGCAGCTTTTGCCCCAGCATATTAGCCATCCTAAAATTTTACAAGGTTTTAAGAGGCTTTCAAGAGAGACGTTTGTTTCTTCAAGCCATCAAAATGTTTGTTATGGAGATTTACTTATTAATATGCCTGAAGATCGAATTATTCTTGCGCCGGTAATCCTTGCGAAGTTGCTTGAGGGAGCTATGATCAGGCCAACTGATAAAGTTTTAGTTTTAGGTTGTTCGACAGGCTATGCAGCAATTATTTTGAGTTACTTAGCGAACAAAATTATAGCTGTTGAATCTCATGAACCTTATGTTAATTTTATGAGAGAAATGTTTGAAAATTATGAAATTTTTAATGCGCATAGCTATTTAAGATCCTTATCAGAAGGATATGGTGAAGAAGCTCCTTATGATATAATTTTTATTGAAGGGGCTGTTGCGGAAATTCCAGTAACATTATATATGCAACTTGCTGAAGGGGGCAAAATTGTGACAATCTTTTCAAAAGATACGATAACAATTTGCGAAGGTGTAATCATTGAAAAAAGAGAAAATTCGCTTCATAAAAAAATTCTTTTTGAAACAAACGTTCCTATTTTAAAAGAATTTCAAAAGAAGAAAGACTTTGAATTTTGAGAACTTATATGACCGAGATCACACCGCAAGAATTGTCTGAAATGATTAAAACTGATAAAGATATGTGTATTATTGATGTCCGAAACTTAGATGAAGTTGAAAAAGCTTCATTCCCAGGTGCCATACACATTCCTTTGCCTGCGCTGATTAAAAATGTGGCAAAAATACCACAAGATAAATTTGTTATCGTACTTTGTCATCATGGGGCTCGCAGTTTGCAAGCTTGCTATTTACTAAAAGATAGAGGATTTGATAAGGTCGTAAGTCTTAAAGGTGGGATTGATCTTTGGTCTATAACGGTAGACCCTAACATTCCTCGTTATTAACCTAAAAAATGGTTGGGATATGAGAAGTATATTTTTTGTTTTAGGTCTTAGTTGCAGTTTAGTAATGACCTATTCTAGTGAGACTAAGCCATCGTCTGAGGCAGTAGCGGCAGCTAAAAAGAAGCCAGCTTCCTTACAAAGGGGGACAGCAAAACTTCTTAAAGAAAAAAAGATTGCTCAGAAAGCCAAACCAGAAGGAATGAGCGCTGAACATCCTTTTATGCAAGCTTTAACACAAGCTTATACAACGAATCCTGAACTTAGGGCAAAAGTGAAAGAACAAAATGCGCTTGCAGAAGAACTTGCTAAAGCCTATTCAGGTTGGCGGCCAAAAATTAGTGGATCAGCATCGGCTGGTTATCAAAAAGTAACGGATGCCTTAAGCTTAAATAGTTTAGGACAACCTACAGGTAAATCTTCCACCTCTCTTCCGCCTAAAACTGCAGGTGTAGAAGTGCGCCAAAACATTTTTGAAGGCGGAAAAACATTGGCTAATACAACCGCTGCTGAAAATCAAATTTTGTCTGGAAATGAAGATTTTAAATCCACAGAACAAAATATTTTATTGAAAGCAACCCGTGCTTATCTTGATTTATGGGCACGTCGGCAAGAATTAGAAATTAATAGAACAAGCGTGCGCTTCTTTGAATTTAACCTTGAGCAAGCAAAAGCAAGAGCAGATGTTGGTGAGATTGGTCTTACAGAAATTGCTGAAGCTGAATTTCGCTATTCAGAAGCTTTAGCTGATTTTGTGAGCGCTGAAGCAGAAGTTCAAAATGCAACGGCAGAGTACTTAAGTGTTGTAGGCGCACAACCTCCTAAAGAATTAGTGTTACCTTTAGATATTGGGACGACAATAACACTTCCCATAACATTAGATGACCTAAAAAATATTTCGATTAAAGAAAATCCTGCTCTTCAAAAGGCTATTTTTGATGCAAAGGCAGCTGAGGCTGCTATTGATATTGCGACAGCTGATTTAATGCCAAAAGTTGATGTCGTAGGGAGCGCTAATCGTAATTTAAGCACGAAATATAGAGGAAGCCGAGTAAATGATGTATCAGCTATAGTTCAAGTCAATGTTCCTATTTATGGACAAGGAGGAGCTGATTGGGCGAATGTTCGTGCTTCTCACCAAACCGCAGCTCAAAGAGCAATTGAAGTTAAAAGAGCACGTAATCAAGTTATTGAAAGTGTCATTAAGGTTTGGGAAACAAGACATGCTTCAAAAGGACGTGTAAGTAAACTTGAGGCACAAGTGAAAGCAGGTGAGACACGTATTGAAGGCACACGTCAAGAATCTCTGGTGGGTGAAAGAACACTTTTAGATGTCTTAAATGCGCAAAAAGATGTTGTTGGTGCGCGGGTTAGCTTAGTACGTGCAACGCGCGATTTCTTAGCTTCTGGATATGAAATTTTAGCTGTTATGGGGCATTTATCAACAGCGCTTCTCAAAATGCCAGTACAAAAATATGATGTGAAGGGATATGCTGAAGAGACAAGTGGACGTTATATCGGTTGGGGCGATGTTCCAAGTCGAGAGGAAATCAGAGATGCCGCAGACTCAAGTCGATAGAGATATGGAAGAAATTCTTTCTTCCATTCGACAAATTATTGCTGAGGATGTTGAAGAAAGTGAGAAATCTAAATCTCCTAAACTTTCGCTTGCAACTTCTTCACGAAAAGAAATTTTGACGAATGAAGAAGAGAACATACTTGAGTTAACAAATATGCTTTCTGAAGATGTTTATAAAGGACCTTTAGAAAAAGCAACTGCCTGGAAAGAAAACAGTTCTCAAGACCAAAGCAATAAAGAAAAGTTATCCCATACAACGGAAGAAGATTTTCAACTTTCTCCTGCTTTAAAAGAACCACAAGGGCTTATTTCTCAAGAAGTTGCTAAGGCCGTATCAAAAACCATTGAAGATCTTCCTGATCTCTTAAAACAAGCGCAATCTCACCAGGATATTCTTAGTCCAACAATTGAAAATACTGTACGTCATTCTCTCCCACCTCTTTTACAAGCATGGCTTGATAAAAATCTTACAAAAATTGTGAAAGAAGTTGTCGCGGAAGAAATCGAAAAAGTTCTTAAAAAATAAAATTAAGTTAGTAATAATTCGGTCTTTACAAGTTACACTTGAGAAGTCTTACAAGTTTTATACGTCAAAAATTATTCTTATCTATTTATAGGATCTTTTTCTTCGATGATTTTATGAAGAATTTCAATAAACTGCGATTGATCATCCTGATTAATAGTGCAAAAGAACTCATAATCAATTGCCTCAATTAAAGAGACAAGCTGAGTAATTAATCTTTTTCCTTCAACTGTTAAATTGACAAGTTTAGCCCTTGTATCAAGCGGATGTTCACGTCGTTTAATATAGTTTTTAGAGGATAAAAATTTAAGTGATTGGGAAATCGTCATTTTATCGAGTTTAGAAAAGTCTGCAAGCGTTGCCTGGGTTGCGTCTTTGTAATTTTCTTCAAACCATAATAAAATTGCCATAATTGTAAATTGTGGATGCGTAATATTGTATGGCTCTAAAGTTTTTTTGATGGTTCGTTGCCATAGTGTCGTCACTTGCCATAACAAGAGCCCAGGACTTTCTTTGGGCTTTTTGAAGAGAAAAGCTGATTCAGACATTTTTTTTACGGGCGAGTTTCACAAGGGCTTCTGTTTGTTCGGGAAGAGTTTTTACAATCCCCTCTGCAACTAATTTGCGCCAAATAAAGCTTAAGGGACCTGAGATTTGAATGGTTGTTGTTAAGCGTAAACCCTCTTTAGTTTGTTCCATTTCATGGATGCCGTCCATAATAGCGCCCCAAAAGCGAGTTTGATCTGTAAATTTAAAATTTTCTTGAGCTTCTATAATTTCTATTTCTACGATTGGGCCGCCCATAGGTTTAAGTGTAAATTTTGCGCCAACTTGAAAAGGGCCTTCAAGTCTACAATATTCACTGTCTAAATCCCATGTGTGTCGATTGTTTACATCTGTCCACAAGCGCCATATGTCTGCTTTTTTTATATTTTTGAATGATTTGCTATAGGACTTTGACCACATTGCTACCTCATAAGTAGAATTTAATATTATATATTTTTATATATTATATAAATTTACTAATCAAGTATGAATATCATTATCATGAATAAGGTTTAAGATGTTGTAATACGATAGTTATTGCGTCCAGCGCGCTTAGCTTCATACATGGCTTTATCAGCAGCAAGCATCAGAGAAGTTGGAGTGAATTCTTCAACAGGGCCAAAAAATGCTCCAATACTTGCTCCAATCTCCATTTTTTCGCTGCCATGTTTAATAGGGGCACAAAGACTTTCTTTGATACGGATTATTAAATTTTCTAAAGCCTGACGGTTTTTTATTTTTTTTGTTAAAATACTAAATTCATCACCACCCAAACGCGCAATAAGGTCAGATTTTCGAAGACAATGTTGAAGTCTCTTACCAACCTCAATTAAAAGATGATCTCCATAAACGTGCCCAAATGTATCATTAATGCTTTTGAAGCCATCAAGATCTATATAAATAACAGCAAATTTTAAGGGCTTTCTTTTGGTTTGATGGAGAACGTCTTCTAAGGCTTTTTTGAAGAGTACACGATTTGCAAGCCCTGTCAGAATATCATGCGTTGCAAGATATTGTATCTGGTTTTCATATTGAAGTTGCTCCGTGACGTCTTTGTAGATGGCAATTGTTCCCCCTTCAGCCATCTTTTTTTCTGTAATTTCAATGAAATGACCATTTGAGAGCTTCTCGATGTACGGTTTGCGAGGTGTATTATGAAACTTAAGACGCTTAGAGAGCCATAATTGATATTTATCATCAAGAAGAATATCTTGCTTAAGGGCTCTACGGCTATTAAGAAGATAGATCCCTCTTTTATAGTTGGTTTCCAACAAATGTTGATAAGTGTTGCCTCCTATAATCTCAATATCTTCAAGTCTATAGATATACCTAAAGCTTTCATTACAGAGAACAAGCTCATCTTGTTGATCAAAAATAGCGAAACCTTCATCAACACATTCAACAGCTTGCTTTAATAAGGAAAGCCTCGTTTTTACTTCAACAAGGTTCTTGATTTGAAAAGTATTATAAATCCTATGCTTGAGCCACATCTTTAGTCTGAGATCTAATACTTCAGAATCTAAATTAGGCAGGATAAAATCTTCAGCTCCTAAAGCAAGACTTTGCGAAATTTGCGCTTGAAGAGACGAAGCAACCAACAAAGGAATATGAGCATATTGATTTTGAGATTTCAAATTTTTGATAAGTTCAAGTTGTTGAGAAGGCTCTTCAAGAGAATTAATGATAATATCGATAGTTTCATGAGATAAAAGGTGAAGAGCTTCTTGTTGGGTCGTAACAACAAATAATTCGTATCCAAGTTTTTTCAGGGGAAAAACAAATGGAACTTGATCTGATTTGAACTCACTAACAAGAAGAATTTTTCCAGTCGATGACGCTTCAAGATCTATGTAGGAAGATTTCTTCTGTTTTGAAAACGGTTCGTCGTTAGAATAAGAGAAAAGGTTTTTATCTTGTAAAAGCTTATCTAATATTTTAAAGACAGAAGGCTTTTTTGATAACATAAGCTCTGACATCTATTTCAAGCCTCTAAAATCTCTCATCTGATTTTTAATCTTCTGACTTTATTCTAAAAAAAATTGTCTAAGGAAACGTTAAGAACTTAATATTCAATGTTGATTGATACGCTATTAATATGCCAGCATGTTATCTAGTTTGTTTAAAAGGGATTAAAAAAAGATGAGTTTCGCTTCTATAATCGGAAATGGTCAGTTATTGCTTTTTTTTGCACTTATAATAACAATAACTTCTTGCTGGGTGACTTCTCGTTGGGTTTCTTATCTTGGTTATATCCTAAGTTGTGGCTTGGCTTATTGGTATCACTTTATTGAACCTTTTAGCTTTATCTATTTATTGTTAATTACATTCGGTCTTTTAACTTATCAAAAAGCACCCTCTTTTATAAAAGGTATTTTAGCAATACTTTTGGGTGTATTTATTTTTTGCCTTTGTCTTCATCTTCTGCCTGGTTTCCATAATTTTAAGATTATTGATCAAATCAAGTTAAGTTTTGATTCTAAACCTTATTCTAGCTACATTAATGTGGATAAAGTCTTGGTAGGTTCTCTTTTATTATTATTCTATACGACACTCAACCAATCTTTGAAAGAATGGAAAGTAACCTTACGTGTGTTGCCCATTCCTCTAATTTATGTATGTGCTCTGTTATTAGGGACAGCATTTGCTATGCATTATATAAGAATTGATTTTAAAGTTCCTTCTATTTTAGGATGGTGGATCCCAACAAATCTTCTCCTAGTATGTGTAGTCGAAGAAATTTTTTATCGCGGTTTTGTTCAAAGGGAGCTTACAAAAATCTTCTCCTCCTTTAAGGGAGGAAATTGGTTTGCATTAGGCGGCGCTGCAATCGTGTTTGGTGCTTCTCATCATACGGGAGGAGTGCCTTATGTTATTCTCTCAACGCTTGCAGGAGTGGGTTATGGGTACGTTTTTATGCGAAGCAACCGAATTGAATCTTCCATATTGCTTCATTTCTTGGTCAATTTAATTCATATCTTAGCGTTTAGTTATCCTGCTCTAATGCGGGGATAGAGAAAAGCTGGCTAGCTTTTAATATCTAACTAAAGCTGAGCCCCAGATAAGTCCACCGCCGATGCCTTCATGAAGGATGAGGTCCCCTGGCTTCACGCGTCCTTCTTGGATTGCTGTCCAAAGAGCTAAGGGAATTGAAGCAGCAGAAGTATTAGCATGCTTATCTACAGTCACAACAATTTTTTCACGGGGTAAGTTTAGACGTTGGGCGACTGATTCAATAATGCGGACGTTCGCCTGATGAGGAATGAACCAATCAATATCATTAATTGTGATATTATATTTCGCTAAAATTTTAACGGCAGAGTCGGTCAGTTTGGTAACAGCATGTTTGTAGACTTCTTGGCCAGACATTCTGATCTTACCTGCATGTCCTGTTGAAGAAGGGCCGCCATCTGTATAAAGAATATCACTGAGTTGACCTTCTGTCTGAAGGTGCACGCCAAGGATACCGCGATTCCCTGCTTTTTCAGGGCTCATACCTTCAAGCACAACCGCACCAGCACCATCGCCAAATAAAACATTTGTGCGACGATCTTCCATATCAATAAGCCTGCTAAACGTTTCGCCCCCAATTACAAGGGCGGTTTTAGCTTGACCTAAACGTATAAAATTATCGGCAACTTGCAAAGCAAGAAGGAAGCCTGCGCAGACGCCCGCGACGTCAAAAGCTAATGCTTTTGAATTTTTTAAGAGTTTTTGCGTAAGTGCTGCAGTTGAGGGGAAAGTTAAATCAGGTGAAGCTGTTGCAACAATAATAAGATCAATCTCGTTGATATCTTTTTCTGCATTTTTAAGAGCGCATTCGGCCGCTTTGGCGCAGAGATGAGAAGTTAGCTCATTTTCCGCGGCAAAATGACGTTGATGGATTCCAGTGCGTTCAACAATCCACTCATGAGAGGTATCAACGACTTTAGCAAGATCATCATTTGTTAAGACGCGATGAGGAAGGTAGCCCCCAACCCCAGCGATAACAGATCGCCACTGTACGGGATGGGTCATTTAAGAAGCTCCTTTAACGGATAAATGAAAAGAACTCTCATCTTCTTTTAATTTATGAGAAAATTCCAAAATCATATTGCTAATATTTTGATTAATATTTTGTCTGATCATATCTGCTGTCACCATAACAGCGTTATAAAATCCTGCTATATCTGTCCCCCCATGACTTTTAACAGCAATTCCTTTAAGACCAAGAAAAGGAGCGCCATTATATTTACTTGGATCAAGTTTATTTTTTACAAATTTTAAAGCAGGTCTAGCCAGTAAAGCACCAACTTTAGAAAGAAGAGATTGCTCTATGGCTTGGCGTAGAAAATGTGACATCAGACGGGCAGTTCCTTCCATCGTTTTGAGAGAAATATTACCCATAAAACCATCTGCAACGATGACATCAACTGTTCCTTTAGAAATGTCATCGCCTTCAATGAAGCCATAATAATTTTCAAGACATTTGGTTGATCGTAACATTTGTTGAGCAACTTGTAAGACAGCATTGCCCTTAAGTTCTTCTGACCCAATATTCAGTAGTCCTACGGAAGGATTTTTTAATTGTAAAACAATCTTTGCGAAAGCAACGCCCATTAAAGAGAATTCGATAATATTTTGTGGATTAACATCGACATTTGCGCCCAAATCTAGCATAACTTTTGGTCCCACAATTGAAGGAACAAGACCTGTTATAGCTGGACGATCAATCCCTTCAAGAGTTCCTAAAATAATCTTAGCAAGAGCCATGTAAGCACCAGTATTACCCGCAGAAATAACACCATCTGCGCGTTTTTCACGGACAGCCATGATGGCTTGTCGCATACTTGAGTCTTTAAAACCTCGAACAGCTGCGCTGGGTTTAGTATCTGCAGAAATAATTTCAGTCGTTGGAATAAAAGTCGATACAGATTGTAATTTTTGGTGATTTTTTAGAAGAGGCAACACTTCAGCGTCACTTCCATAAATTTGAAAAGTGATATCCTTAAAATCTTCAACAATACGGGCGAGCCCCTCAATGATTACATAAGGAGCTTGGTCGCCTCCCATTGCATCAATAGAAATTCGAATGCTCAAGCCGAATCCCTTTCATCAACCATTAAGAAAAATCTGCGCGAGGAGAAGTCGCTTATACTTTAATATCAAGGATCATTCGACCACGATAATGGCCGCACTTTGGACACATGTGGTGTGATAATTTACGTTCGCCACAATTTGTGCATTCTCCTGAACGTATTTGAGGGAGGGCGTGATGCGAACGACGCATGTCACGACGAGATTTAGAAACTTTTTTCTTGGGGACAGCCATTTTTCAACCTATCTTGTTTGATATTTCTGATGCAGAACCTACCTGAAATTTCTTTAAACAGCAAGCGAAATGAAAAAGAAAAGATATTCTAGTATTAAGCGTAAAAAAAATGTTATTTTTCTTTAAATTATTAGGAAACGGTGATGACTGATCAAATCTTTATCCATTCAAAAGATGACCTGATTAATTATTTCTCAGAGGGGTCAAAGCCAGAAAATCAATGGCGTATTGGTGTTGAACACGAAAAATTATTATTTGATCAGAAATCTCTTAAAAGAATTTCTTATGAGAGTGGCATTAAAGAAATTTTAGAAAGGCTTCAATCTCATGGTTGGACGCCTGTTTTTGAAAATACAACGCTTATTGGCTTGAAAAAAAAAGATGCAAGCATTTCTTTAGAGCCAGGAGGTCAATTTGAGCTTTCGGGTGCTCCTCTTTTAACTATTCACGATGTAAAAGATGAACTTAACAATCATTTAATAGCGCTTAAATCTATCACTGAATCTTTAGGAATTCGCATCGTAGGGGTGGGAGTTGATCCATATTCAGCAAGAGAAGATATTCCTTGGATGCCAAAGGAACGGTACCGCCTTATGCGCCAGTATATGCCTACAAAGGGGAAGCTTGGCTTAGATATGATGACAGCGACATGCACTGTTCAAGTAAACTTAGATTTTTCTTCTGAAGAAGATATGGCACTTAAATTTAAAGTCGCAATGGCCCTACAGCCATTCGCAACAGCACTTTTTGCAAACTCGCCTATGAGAGAGGGACAAGATAGTGGATATGAAAGTTATCGAGCAGCGATTTGGCAAGATACTGATCCAGAGCGTTGTGGTCTTTTACCTTTTGTTTTTGAATCAAATTTTAATTTTGAAAAGTATGTGGATTATGCTCTGAATGTTCCCATGTATTTTGTTAAACGAGGAGATAACTATATTTCAGCATTAGGGTTGTCTTTTCAAGATTTTCTTCAAGGAAAACTCTCTATTTTACCAGGAGAATTACCAACCATAAAGGATTGGGAAGATCACTTAAGCACATTGTTTCCAGAAGTAAGACTTAAGCGTTATTTAGAACTCCGTGGTGCTGATGTTGGAACAGCGCGCCATATTCTTGCTTTACCTGCGTTTTGGGTAGGATTGCTTTATGATAAAGAAAGTTTATACGAAGCTTATGAAGTTATTAAAAATTGGTCTTATGAAGACGTGAGCAAATTGTATCGTGAAGTGCCGCGGTTAGGACTTGAAGCCTCTTTTCAACGAAAGATACTGCGTGAGTGGTGGAAAGAATTGTTAAAGCTTTCTCATACAGGATTAAAAAATCGTGGTTTTAGAGATACAGAGGGAATAACTGAAGTGAGTTATCTAGAATACCTTGAAGAACGTTTAAAATCAGAAGATTTCAATAAACAGAAAAATTTGAATACTTTTATTGAAGAAAATACTTTTTAACAATTAAGCCTGAAATTGTTCTTGAATCACGCGTTCTTCAAAGCCATGGTTTTCGTCAAATAAAAGAGTAAAAATTTTAGAAGAATCTTCCCAAATTTCAACAAATTGAGCATCCCTGATTTCTGTAGAATCAGCAACTGCGCTTACCGGACGTTTCTGGGGGTCTAAAATTTCAAATTGCACTCTCGTTGTATGAGGAAGCAAAGCACCTCGCCATCGACGAGGCCTAAAGGGACTGATTGGAGTAAGGGCCAAGAGTTTAGCATTTAAAGGAATGATTGGCCCATGAGCCGAAAGATTATAAGCTGTACTACCAATAGGTGTTGCAACTAAAACGCCGTCACAGACCATTTCGGTAAGTCGTTCAATATCATCAATAACAATGCGTATTTTTGCGGCTTGATGAGTTTGCCTTAAAAGAGAAACTTCATTGATTGCTAAGGCTTTATGCTGGGTATTGTGAGTCGTTTTAACGCGCATTTCAAGAGGATGAAGATGAACTGGCTTAGCTTTTTTTAATCGTGTTTCAAGATCTAATGGATTATAACTATTCATTAGAAAGCCAACGCTTCCAAAATTCATGCCAAAAACAGGGATATTCTTATTGATTGTTGATTGAAGGATATCCAGCATAAAGCCATCTCCACCAAGAGAAATGATAATATCTGCTTGCTCCTGAGGAACTGAGCTATAACTTTTCTTTAAAAGAACTAAAGCTTTTTGAGCTTCAGGTTGAGAACTGGCTACAAATGCAATTTTCATATTAATTTTAGTCTCTAAGACAGGTTAAAAAGTTATCCGCAAGCTGAAGCATCATTTTAAAATAAAGTGTTTCATCGGGAACAAAATTTGTTCCAAAAGGATCTAAGTTTCCTATTTTAATGTGTGTAGATTGAGCTAATGTCTTAATAACAGAAGGATAAAATTGCGTTTCTCCAAAAATGCATTTTACACCTTGATGCTTTATTTGCGCTTCCAAAGATTTTAATCTTTGTATGCTTAAAGGGATTTCAGGGTCTAAGGTTAAGGCACCTAAGCCTTTAAGATCGTAAGCTTTTTCAAAATATTGATAACCATCATGAAATACGAGGAAAGGATAGTTTTTCAAAGACTGCAACTTTTGAGATAGTTCTTGATGAAGATGCTTAAGTTTTGAAGTTAGAAGAGCTCCATTTTTTTTATATGAAAAAGCATTTTGTGGATCTAATTCAATTAATTTATGAGTCATAAATTCAACAATTTTTTGAGCATTTAAAGGTGTGAGCCACACATGAGGATCCATAGCATCAGGTTCTAACGCATGTAAGTGAGAGCATGAGTGACAATTGTTGTGTGAGCGTAGAGGTAATAAAATAAGGTTAGGAATAGTAATGATTTGAATTCTTTGGGATGTGCTTTGTTTAATAGCTTTCTCTAAAAAGGATTCGTAGTTGGGACCAATCCATACAATGACATCGGCGCTTTCAATTTTACGATAATCTGAGGGTTTTAGAGAGTAGTGATGAGGAGAGATAAGACCATCTAAAAGAAGAATAGGCGTCTCTACATCCTTCATGATTCCAGCAACCAATGAATAAATAGGAGGGAGCGTAACAAGGACACGAGGAGCCGCCTCACCTTTATAAGAGAAACAAAAAATTAATAATAAGAACTTAAAAAGGAGACGCATACTTCTATATCTACCTACTTTATCAAATTTAAAATATAGCTGATCATCTTGAAGATGTCGATTACTTGACTAGATTATTATTATTTAATAAACTTTTTTCGAGATAAAATAAGCAAGAAGAAAACTATTCTTTTAAAAATTTTTGTCGATATTGCTGTGGAAAGAATGCGAATAAAGCTAGTTCACAGGCATCTAAATCTAATGCCATTTGGCTTGTAATATTAGGTGAAAGTGCATGCCAAAGTGCCATAAGTTCTTCTTTGTTTTTAGGTGTTGCTGTTTGGATTGCTTTTTCTAATTTTTCGAGTTGTTTAAAACGTTCACATGAAAGCTCGGCCGCATTACAAAATCCTCGGATACGACCATCTGGAAAATCTGTTAAAAGTTGATTAAGGTTATCTGTAAGGTTTTGACAAGTAAGCTGACTTTTGTAGCTATGACCTTCACTTTGGATAAAAAAACTGATCCCAAATAAGATGGCAAAAGTAAATAGTTTCATAAGCTTCCTCTTTACAAGTTTTTTTTTAGCTTTTATGCAGTAGATTGTCAATCTTACCTAATTTCACCTGTACATTAAAGAATAAAATATTATAAATCTTAAAAGAATTTTCAAGAAGGATGTCGATAAAAATGCGTGTTTTACAACTTATGGCAGGAGGAGAAAAAGGAGGCGCTGAAAAATTTTTTGATCGGCTTGTCGTTGGGCTTCATAAAAAAAATATTCATCAAGCTGTCATTGTGCGTCCGCATCCAGATCGCGTTGCTTTTTTAAGAAAAAACGGTTTAACGCCTATTGTGGCGCCATTTGGAAGTATTTTTGATTTTCAAACATCGCATATTCTTAGGCGTACAATAGCGACCTTTAATCCAGATGTTGTTTTAACTTGGATGAGTCGAGCAAGTAAATTTTGTCCAAAAGGTCCTTATGTATCTGTTGCGCGTTTAGGCGGATATTATAATCTTAAATATTATCAAAAAGCTGATCATTTAGTTGGCAATACTCAAGATCTTTGTGATTACTTTACGCAGCAAGGATGGCCGCTTGAGTTTAGTCATTATCTTCCAAATTTTGTGGATGCTCCTTCTGATTCTATTGCGAAAGATCGAGAAGCTTTAGCAACGCCAAAAGAAGCTAAAATTATTTTGTCTCTAGGACGCTTACACCCTAATAAAGGTTTTGACATTTTGATTCCAGCACTTGCCAAAATTCCAGGCGCTTATTTGTGGTTAGGCGGAGAAGGTGAAGAGCATAAAAATCTTGAAAGGTTGGCTTCTAAGTATCAAGTGACTGAACGAGTACGATTTCTAGGATGGTGTAAGGATGTTAGTGCTCTTTATAAAGCTGCTGATGTCTATGTTTGTCCCTCACGTATTGAACCTTTAGGAAATGTGGTTATAGAAGCTTGGGCCCATCAAAAGCCCGTCGTTGCAGCTGAAAGTGCAGGACCTAAGAGCCTTATAACTCATCGCGAAAATGGCCTTCTTGTGCCGATTGAGGATATTGATCAGTTGGCTGCGGCCATCCAAGAAGTTCTCCACCACAAAACTCTTCGTAAAAAGATCTCACAAGCAGGTTACCAATCTTATCTGAATAGTTTTACAGAAGAAAAAATCATCGCGCAGTACATTAATTTTTTTAAGTATATACAAGGTCTAAAGAGACTTTAAAAGCAGGCTTAGGGTTCATTTTCCTCTTAGAAAAATAATCAATTTCTTAATCAGTAATTAATTTTAATAATGTAAATTAATCTTATTAATTGTATTAAGGAGATCGTTAGATGAAAAAAGAATTACTTCTATCTTATATTGGTTTTACTATCTTTTTCTCTCATTTTGAGAGTGCAGAAGGCCGTTTCGCAGCTGCTACTTCACCGGCATTGAAAAAAACAGCTGTAGATTCTTTGTCCACAACTATTTCACCAGAAATGAGAAAGCAATCTGAAGAAGCAATAGCAAATTGTGAAAAAGTGTACCAACATGTTAAAGAGCAAGGGAAGCAGTTTGATAACATCAAAAAACCAAGTCTTTTTAGCTCAGAAAAGCTTAAAAAAGCTTATCAGGGCAAAAAAGTTTTCAATCTTAGGTTTGCTGAGTTTACGAAATTTACAAATGAGAAAATAAAAATTCGTACTGTACGTACTCCTTCGGATTTGCGAGACGCTGTTGCTGCTTATAGTAGTAATTGCACTCGTTTCAGTGATGGATTAACAAAATTTGTGGACTGGGTTATCAAGGGAAAGCCTATAGACAAAATAAGTGAGACCATTTTTAAAGATTGGATGAAAGAAGCAAAATAAGTAAGTGCTATTACAATTTTTTAGATTAAGAAACCTACTCTCTTTTTTTAATAAAATATTATAGGCTCTTATTCATTATGATCTTGAACCGATAATCTATTTTAAACTTAAAATAATCTAAAAATCTTATTCTTGCCTGTCAAACCCCTTTCCATTTATGGGATAAAATTGGTTTTTGTTTGATTATATAATGATTTATTGATCTGAAGGGGGGGAGGCGTGCTATATTAAAGTATCTAGAGAGTAAAAAGTAATGCTTAATTTTTTAAGGAGTTTACAACGGAAAAGCTTAATTCTTTTTGAGCAAACTTCTCATGTTTTTTTTGAAACAACTCTTGGGCAAAAGGTCCTTATTTTATTAGCGCCTTTTTTCTTACTACCTGGGGAGCCTGTTGAAGAATCTCACAGTGTTTTAAAAATGTTCAAGTTCCTTCATATGCAAACGTGGGCGCCAATTTTAGGGGGAGCCTTTTTTGCAAGTGCATGTACAGTTCTTTTACGTACATTACAGCATGCCCATATGCCTTTTTTAGGAAGCATTAATGTTGATACTTTTAATGTTTTATTCTTATTAACACTGGGAAGTGTTCTTTTTGGTTATAGTATGGCATTGAGTCGGTTTGTTACGCCTTATATGATTAATTTTTTTATTAAAGACGAAAAGCTTGTAACGGAGTCGTTTCTTTTTTGGACTACACGGTATGGGGGCTTTTTAATGCTCTATGGCCTTATTGTTTGGATTGTTGTTGGTTTATTTGCTTTAAAGCCTTCTTTTACAATTCTTCTTATAATGTTAGGTGTAATAAGCACTGTAGGATATGCGGTTCGTAAAGAGCTTGTACAGCAGCGCCAAAGATTTATCTTAATGATTTCACCAAGATTACGTTTATCTTTCTTAGTTATTGAAAATATTATCCTTATTGCTCTTTCTTTATTAGCAACATTAAGCCTTTATCATATCTGGATACAATATCATTAAGGCCACTTTTTAAAGTGGCCTTAATTGAGACTAAGTTTACTCTCCGTATTTATTCGAATTGTCTGAATCCTCAGGGAGGGATTCTTCTTCTGAGATTTTTGGAGTTTCTGGAAGACTATCTGTTTCTGATTTTTCTTCTTTTACGACAGCAAGAGTTTTGGGTTTAGATTTTTTTGACTTACTCTTTTTGGATTTTTGATTTTTAGAGGTCTTTTTTTTGTCGGTTTTGCCTTTAGATTTACGCGTTTTTTTCTTATTTTTTGTTTTGTCTTGCTTTTTATCTTTAGGGGATTCTTCTTCGAGAGATGTCGTTTTTTCAACGTTTTGTTCTTCGGGTAAAGTTTCAGTTGTAGTAACTTGCTCTATTTCTTGCGTCGGTTCTGCTGCAAAAGTTGTTAAAGCGAGTGTTAAGGTTCCGATTGTTACTAGGTTCTGTCGACATTTATTTTAGCCATAAATATATCCCAGCAATAT
>MKUV01000044.1 GCA_001898725.1 Caedibacter sp. 37-49 | reverse complement strand
GTCTATCCCCCTTGATGGGCTTACTATATCTCCTTTATGCTTAAATGTCGACAGATCCTAGCTTGCCTCAGCCCAACTGTGGCCGATACCTGAGTCTACAGTTAAAGGGATATCAAGATAGACAGCTTTTTCCATCGCTTGCTTTCCGATCTGTATCGTCGTTTCAATCTCCATTTCTGGAACTTCAAGAATAAGCTCATCATGAACTTGTAAAAGCATTTGGCCTTTTAATCCTGCTTTTGCAAGTTTAAAAGGAAGTTGAATCATTGCTTGTTTAATAATATCTGCGGCTGTTCCTTGAAGAGGGGCATTAATCGCTTGTCGTTCAGCAAAATTCTTTAAGGTAGGATTCTTCTCATGGATTCCCATGATAAAGCATTTGCGTCCAAATAATGTTTCAACATAGCCGTGAGTCCTGGCTTTTTCTTTTTGTTGTTCCATGAAAGCAAGAATTCCAGGATAACGCTTATTATAAATGTCGATATAATGGGCTGCATCTTTTGGAGAGATTTTTAATTGGCGGCCTAAGCCAAACGGGCTAATACCATAAATAATTCCAAAGTTAATCGCTTTTGCTCGGCGTCGATGTTCAGGATCAACATTTTCGAGAGGTATTCCAAAGACTTCTGAAGCCGTTAAAGCATGGATATCATACCCTTTTTGAAAAGCAGATTTTAAAGATTCAATGGACGCCATTTGAGCTAAAAGTCTTAGTTCAATTTGAGAATAATCAAGAGAAATTAGGCAATGTCCAGCTTTTGCAACGAAAGCTTCACGAATCTTAAGACCTTCTTCAGTGCGAATAGGAATGTTCTGAAGGTTTGGATTACTTGAAGAAAGACGTCCCGTTGAAGTCATCGTCATACCAAAAGTGGTATGAACACGTTTCGTCCGAGGGTTAATTTCTTCCATTAACGCATCTGTATAAGTACTTTTAAGTTTGGCAAGTTGACGCCAATCAAGAATTTTTTGTGGAAGCGTGTGGCCTTGTGTAGCTAAGTCTTCGAGAACATCTGCGCCTGTTCCATAAGAACCACTTTTTCCCTTTTTCCCAGTACCAAGCTTAAGTTCTTCAAAAAGGACTTCTCCTAATTGTTTTGGGGAAGCTAAGTTGAAGGGGTGCCCAACCACTTGATAAATTTCACTCTCTAAGGCGAGCAGACGTTGTTGAAATGTTTGACTTAATTCTTTCAGTTTTTGAAGATCGACAGTAATTCCTGTTTTCTCCATTTGAGCTAAGACAGAAATTAAAGGACGATCAATTGTCTCATAAATGGTTGTCGCTTGTTCTGTGGGTAGACGTGGTTTTAGAAGCTGGTAAAGACGAAAGGTCATGTCAGCATCTTCAGCTGCGTAAGAACAAGCCTTATCGAGAGGGACGAAATCGAATGTAATTTCATCTTTGCCAGATCCTACAACATCTTTGTATTTTATGGTTTGATGGTCAAAATGCAGTTGTGAAAGCTCATCAAGTCCATGCCCATGATGGGTGCCGTCTAAAAGGTAAGAAAGCACCATGGTGTCATCATAGGGCGTCAGATGAATGCCTTCTTGTGATAAAATGAGAGCATCATATTTTATATTGTGGCCAATTTTAAGAATAGAAGGATCTTCTAAAAGTTCCTTTAAAAGGGGCAAGGCGACCTCAAAAGAGATTTGTTGTGGTTGTATTGTTGGACTTGAAAATAAATCTTCTGCAGTTTTGGTTTTATGGCGTAAAGGAATATAGCAAGCTTTTCCGGGAGCAAGAGCTAAAGAAATGCCAACAAGTTGGGCCTGAAGAGCTTTCAAAGAGGTTGTTTCTGTGTCAACCGCGACAAACCCTTGAAATTTAGCTTCTTGAATCCATTTATGAAGATCTTGCAGTTGAGTGATTAAGTGGTAGTCAGTGCTTATAGGTGTAGGCGACGGTTTGGACATTGGTGAAGATGTTTTTACTTGAAGATCTCCTTGACGCTCAAGGCGTGAAAGAATCAAGCGAAAATTCTGTGTTTCAAGAAAGGGACGTAATTTTTCATGTATTGGTGGATTTAGTTCTAAACTTTCAAAAGGCAACGGTAAGGGGACTTCTTTTGCAAGCGTCACAAGTTGGTAAGAGAGAAGCGCTTCTTCAGTATTTTGTTGAAGTGTTTCGCGCCTTTTTAGTTGGGGAATTTCGTCAAGTCGTTCTAATAATGTATGAAGAGAGCCAAATTCCTGAATGAGCTGCATAGCTGTTTTAAGTCCTATACCAGGAACACCAGGGATGTTATCTGAGCTATCTCCAGCTAATGCTTGAACATCAATAACTTGTTCTGGTTTAACGCCAAATTTAAGTTCGACTTCTTCTTTTCCAATAAATTTGTTTTTCATGGGATCAAACATACGAACGCCTGGTAAAATGAGCTGCATAAGATCTTTATCGGAAGAAACAATTGTTACGTCTGCTCCTTGTTTCAGAGCAGCATGTGTATAGCTTGCAATAAGATCATCAGCCTCATAACCGTTTAATTCAATTGAAGGAACATTAAAAGCTTCACAAGCTTCTCGAATTAAGGGGAATTGAGGTATAAGTTCTGGCGGCGGTGGAGGGCGATTGGCCTTGTAATTTGGATAAATGTCATGGCGAAAATTTCGTCTTGCTGAATCAAAAACAACGGCTAAATGATCGACATTTGTTTCCGTTAAAAGCTTCATTAGCATATTTGTGAAGCCAAGAACTGCATTAACAGGGGTTCCATCAGGTCGAGTTAACAAAGGTAACCCATGAAAAGCTCGAAAAATAAACCCTGATCCATCAATTAAATAGACATGTTTTAAGGGAACCGCGACCATCGTTTTCTCTTCTCACTTTGTTTGAAAGAAAATTATCATGATTTTTGTAAAGGTGCATGAAGAAAATTCCCTCACTCAAGGATTGACAATTAAGCTTAAAAAACGTATAGACTGCTTTCAATAAGTTAGATTCTAAGGAGATTTCAAATGAAGCGTACCTATCAACCAAGTGTTTTGGTCAGGAAACGTCGTCATGGGTTTCGGGCGCGTATGGCAACACTTGGTGGCCGTAAAGTTTTAGCAAGTAGACGATCCAAAGGGCGCGCAAGACTCTCTGCTTAAAGCATTGTGGCTTTTTTTATTACGCTTAAAAAGAGACAAGAATTTAAGAGAATCTCTACGCACGGTAAGCGCTGGGTTACAACAGGTTTTATTTTACAATGTCTACCTCAAGATCAACAACTTGGTCTTAAGCAACCTCGGTTTGGCTTCACCGCTAGTCGAAAGATAGGTGGTGCAGTTCAACGAAATCGCGCTCGACGCAGATTAAAAGAAGTCACACGCCTTAATATAAATCATACTCAAATAAATAATGATTATGTGCTTATTGCTCGCGAGAAAGCACTTACCCTTAACTTTCAAAAGCTTGTTAGAGATTTTATCTGGGCTTTAGAACATATTCATGCCCATTGAGAAGAAAATCGTTGTATTAAAAAATCATTCTATTTAGAAAAATCACACATAAAGGCAACAATAAATGGTGATCTTATGCAAAGAATTGCTTTGCGTGAAACGAATCAGTTCCCTCAAAACGCAAATTCCTGCATGCCAGAAGTATTTTTTGATTTGCGGACCGTACTTTTGAAGAAAGGTCTGATTTCTGTTGATCAATTAAAAATTGCAGAGATTGAGCAAGAAAGACAGGGCAAACGCTTAGGAGAAATCCTTATCCATTTGGGATTTTTAAGTGATCTTGTTCTGCAAGAATTAATTGCAACTTCGAAAGGCATCTATGTTTTTAATTTACAGGAAACGATCGTAGATAGTCAGCTTTTAGTTCGTTTTCCTAGATCTGTGGCGGAAAAATACCAAGTTTTACCTCTTTTTTATGAAAAAGAAACTTTGCATGCGGTTTTCGTTGATGTGGATGATCTTAAAGCTCAGGATCAACTCCGTCGGTTTTTTCCTGGTACTCTTAAGGTCATCCCTTATATTTCAACTGCGATAGATTTAAGTCAGGCAATAGATAAGTTTTATGGTCATGCTTTATCACTCGAGGGATTATTACGAGAGATTGAAATAAAAAATAATGGGAAAGATGATCCTGTTGAAGGAGCAGCAATTAGCTTTATTAATTCAATACTGATTGATGCAGTGAAACGGGGTGCATCAGATATTCATTTTGAGCCAGAAGGAATCTTTGTTCGTTGTCGGTATCGTCTAGATGGTGTTCTTAGACAAATATGTACTTTCCATCGACAATATTGGTCAATGCTTGTTGTACGTCTTAAAATTATGTCAGGAATGGATATTACTGAAAATCGCTTTCCTCAACATGGTAGATTCAATTTTATTGTTGCTAATCGCGAAGTTGATTTTAGAGTTGCTTCCCATCCAACTGTGCATGGTGAAAATTTTGTTATCCGTATTTTAGACAAGCGCCATTCATTACGGCCTCTTGAAAAGTTAGGATTTGAAGAAAATATTGTTAATTCTATCAAACATCTGATTAAATCACCCCAAGGTCTTATTGTTGTGACAGGGCCAACAGGATCAGGAAAAACAACAACTCTTTATTCTATGCTGCAATATATTGCTTCTATTGATGTCAATATTATGACACTTGAAGAGCCTGTTGAGTATGAACTTCCGCTCATTCGCCAAACAGAAGTACGTGAACCTGGAGGAGTCTCTTTTATTGAGGGCATTCGCTCAATTCTACGACAGGATCCCGATATTATTTTTATCGGAGAAGTTCGAGATGAGGAAACTGCTAGAATGGCTTTAAGAGCTGCTATGACGGGACATCTCGTGTTAACAACACTGCATACAAATAATGTATTTGATAGTATTTCGCGCTTTAAAGATTTAGGTGTGTCTTCACAAATGTTAGCTGGTTATTTGAGAGGCGTTATTGCGCAAAGACTTGTTAGAAAACTTTGCACAGAGTGTAAATTAGAAAGACCTTCAACTGAAGACGAAATATCTCTTTTGCAAACAATTAAACAGGAAGCACATATTTTATTCGAACCGCAGGGATGTTCAAAATGTGAATTTACAGGTTATCAAGGGCGCATTGCTATGGCTGAATGGTTGGTATTTGATGAACAAATGGATGCGTTATTAAACCAAGATAAAATTTTGGAGCTGCGCAATTATGCTTATAATAAAGGGTTTTCTCCTATATTACATGCTGGTCTCAAAGCAATTTCAAAAGGTTTGGTTGATATAAATGAAATTGAGCGTGTAATAGATTTGAGAAAAACTTAAAATGCCTTATTTTAGTTATTCTTCTATAAGTCACCAAGGCCAAAAAAAGAAGGGTGTTATCGCTGCTTCTTCGCCAAGAGAGATTCAGCGTCGCCTTGAAGAACAAGGAAAATACTTAATCTATTGTCGTGAGAAAGTTACTCATTGGAAGTTCTTTAAATCTTTTGATAAAAAGCATCTTGAAGAAGCTTGCATCCATTTTAGGGAAATGAGCCAAGCTGGGATTCCCTTATTAGACATCTTAGAGTCAATCAAAAATACTTCGCCTTCTTTGCAATTTAAAAACATTTTTGAAGATATTCATTATTTGGTCAGCAACGGAAGCTTACTTTCAGAAGCGATGGCTTATTATCCTCAGGTTTTCAATCAAATGTTTATAGGCATTATTAAAGCCGCTGAGGCTACAGGTAAACTAACAACAGCCTTTGAACAGCTTGCAAATCTTTTAAATGAACAAATAAAGTTTAGAATAAAAATTATTCAGTCACTTCGCTATCCTATATTATTGCTTGGGATGATTCTCCTTCTTATAAATGTCCTTTCAATTTTTGTCATTCCTCAGCTTCAAGTATTAATTACGAGTTTAGATGGTGATCTTCCTCTTTCAACATATATTCTTATGGATGTGGCCGATAAATTCCCGCTTATCTTATGGAGTGGGAGCTTATTTATTGGGGTAAACGGTAGTTTATTGTTTATTTTAAGTCGATTCTCTCAAAGAATAAAAGCACACTGTCACAAAATTATTCTTCAAGTTCCATTTTTTGGGTCATTTTTTAAAGAAGTAATACTTTTTCATTTTTTCCAAGTTTTAAACCTTCTTTATCAAAATAACATCAATATTATTGAGTCTCTTGAGACGGGTAAGCAAATTTTCAACAATCTTTTTCTTAAACAAAAAATAACCAGAATTATTGAAAAAATAAGCTGCGGTTATGACTTGGAAAAAGCTTTTAAAGAAGGTGAAATTTTTGCTTCTTATAGTGTGCGAATGCTAGAAATTGGCATGCAAACAGGCGAGTTAGGGCCTTGTCTCCATTGTATCACACAGTATTATCGTCACGCGATTGAACAGAAAATGAATAAAATCCTTACATACTTAGAGCCTATAGGGCTTTTAATGATAGGAGGGATAATGTTTTGGGTTGTTTGTGCTGTTTTTGTCCCTTTATATCAACAGCTAACTATATTGGATCTATAATGCTTTCTAGTTTTTCTTTTCAGAAATGGTATTTGATTTTACAACATAAAAGGGCTGAAATTTTTATCTATCAATGGGGTTATTTTAAAGAACGCCATTTTTTTGAAATTCCAAGTCAGTTAACGCAGCTGTTGTCTTTGAAATGTCCAGATTCCATAACAATCTTGATAGATCAAGCAGATGAAATATTAGAAGCAGGAGAACTTCCAAAAGCTAATTTTTTCGATCGAAAATATCTTATTAAGAACTATTTGCGGTCAAAATTTTCTTCAGAAAAGTTGTTTGGTGGGATGTATTCAAAAAGATCTAAAGAAACTGATGCTTACGTTGGAATTGCTTTTCAAAATCTCAATCACATTAAGGCATGGATACAGCCTCTTCAAGAAAAAGAGATTAGAATTCATCTCAGTAGTTTTATTGTTGAAGTACAACGATTTTTACAAAAACAATTAGACATATCTGAAAAAGAGAAGCCAGTTATATTTTTAATGTCTTGGGATGGATACTTAAAGCAAATTCTATCTTTAAATGGAGAAATTCGTCATTTACGAACAATTAAAGATCCATCTTCTATGAAAGAATACAATAATGAGATTATTGCTTTTAATTCTTATGTGAAGCGCCAAGAAAATCTTTCAATAGGAAATCTTCCTATTATTTTTATTAAGATGCCAGGGATCCAAAACATTTCTGATATGGTAAACAAAGTTCTAGAAGTTACAGATCTTACAACAGAAGTTATTACTTATATTAGAAAATTTCGTCTATCTAGATTTAAAATGTTAGAAATTTCCGCACTAGGGGGGTTTTCCTCTAAGAGGCTTCTTTATAAATATGGGGCCTTTTTCTTTTTTTGTGTGTTAACTTTAAGCCTAATTCTTTTTATAAAACATCCGCAAGAAATAAAAATGTCTGAAAAGTTAATTCATTTTGAATCATCGCAAGAATTGGCGAAGAAGCAAGAAGCATTATATCTAGGTGCTATTCTCTATGTTAATGATAAAAATTGGGCATTTTGGCTTAATGAAAAGAAAATAACTAAGTCTCAAGATATTCAAGAGATGGGATATGATATCGTCCGAGTTACGGATCATAGTGTTATCCTAAAAAAGATTAATTCAGACAAAATGAATATTATTTTAAAACCAAATCAAACTTTTTTTGTGAAAGATGAATACACTAAAGAAGGAAATTGGCGAACGCAATAAACTTAAGATAGAAAGATTTGGATTTATTTTGAGTTAAATAGGATGCTTAGTTAGTCGATTCTGAAGTATGAAGAAAAGCAAGGAAGCGCCTATAGTACAG
>MKUV01000043.1 GCA_001898725.1 Caedibacter sp. 37-49 | reverse complement strand
TAGTCGAACATTCCCAAGTTTGAGTATCTCACCTTTTTTCCTTAAGCCTGTCTTTTTTCGAATGTTATCCATGTAACGCTCAATTGTACGGTGAGAAAGTCCCATAAGTTTAGCCGCTTCCTTTGCTGTTTTACCTTGTGAGAGGTAAAAGACACTGTAAAGCTCCCGAATTTAGTACCAAGGGATTGTGTAGTTTTCCGTGTTTTTTATGAATAAACTATACTCATTAGGGGTCATATTTTTTAAAGACTGATGAGGTCTTTCTGTATTGTACTGACTCATCCATTTTTCAGTAATCTCCCGTACCTCATTGAGGTTTTTAAAGATATAAAAATCCAAAACTTCTTCTCGATAGGGGCCTGGTGTGTACGTAGCCGCTGTTTTCAGACAACATTAGTTCCTATTTGATTATTGTAGTTGTCATTATGATCGCTTTTAAGTATATTCAATCTTAATTGTAGGCTTTTTACTGAAGAATGAAAGAGAAAGAGTTCCGCCTCTGATCATTTCAATTAGACTAAATCGGAAACTTATCAATAGTTCCATTGTATACCTCTTGAGCTTCGGATAACGATAATTTAGAATATATTTCTAATGATTGCCTCGTTTCATGTCCTGAATATGGTTGAATAAGAGCATCATCAATTCCTTGTTTTTTCAGCCAAGTAAATAAAAAGTGGCGGAGTTTATGAGGCGAAATGGATTGTTTCATTCCTGCTTTTGTCGCGTAATCAGCTAAAATTTTTCGTATTCCACGTGTAGTAAAAGGTTTTTTGCGATTTGATTCGAATAAGTAAGATGCTCCTTTACCTTGCTCAGAACTAGTGAATAATATTAAGGTTTCTCTAAAATATTCAGGAAAGGGAACAATACGATCCTTGCTCCCTTTTCCCTTGTTAATTCTGATTTGGCAGCGATCAAAATCGATATCCTCAATTTTAATATTGGCGAGTTCTTGTACTCTTATCCCTGTATAAAGCAGTACTTTTATAATCAGCATATGCTTCATATTCCTTGTTTGCCATACGATTTTATAATACTGCTTTAATTCTTCCTCTGTTGGCACATAAGGAAGTCGTTTTGATTGTGTTGTAACCTCAATTTTAAATTCTTCTCGTACTTTTCGGAACAAATCTCGCAAGTATACATAATCAGGACGTTCATCTCGAAGAATTTTGGTTATTTTTTTAACAATATCTCTTGTAGGGGTTCTCATGCTGCGGCTCTTAACGAAGGACTCTTAATTTGAATTTGTAGGCGCCTCTCGAGGTCAAGCTCGAATGTACCATAGGGATTTATATGGAGATAAAATAAAGCTGTAAGCGCTCTGTAATCTTCTTTACCTAATTGATTAAGCCAATAGCTTTGCTGTAGCAAATCTTCAACAAGTAAGGTGTTAATATAGACAATACATATTTGTAAGAGATGGAGACAAAGCATCGAGATTTCTTGGTCATCACGGTAATTTGATTTTATTTCACTGCTTTTGCCGTAAAATACAAAATCATTTGCGCTATTCCAGTTTTCAACGACATTTAAGCCAGCATTAATTTGCTGCCTTAGTTCTACGGAACTGAGGTATCTACACAGAAAAATAGTTTTAACCGCCTTGCCCAATTCCATAAATGCTTTATATGTAGGATGCTGATAGTTGCTTCTGGCAAATCTTCTAATCACTGCTTCGGCTGTACACTTGCCAATTTTAAGAGCCGCAGTATATTTAATTATTTCAATATATTGTTCTTCTATCAGTTGCCAATTAATGCTTCTTGCAGTAATTTCATTAATATTGCTGACTTGAAAGTCCTCTGAAGGAAGATAGATTGTTTGATCTCCTATGGTCTTATAGCGAGGCAACAAATCAAACTTCTGAAGATAACTTAAGGCAAAACCAAGCTCACTTTTCCCATGACTATCGACGTATTGGTATTCAATATCTGCGTCAGTCTCTTGAGAAATAACTCCTTGAAGCATAGAAGCCACTTCAGATGAAGTACATGTTTTAAGTTGAGAATAAACGCAAATGTATTGATCGTTAACATGCCAATAAATCATGACACCATTGTTATAGTGACGAGGACTCCATTGCGACATTAAATTTTGTACATAACAACCAAACTGTTTTGAGTCAGCCGCGAACGCGGTAGATATGGATTTCCAGATCTTGGGGTTTCTCATCTTAAAGATGGCATTAACCACAGCATTAATAGCCTCTCGTAGATCATCTTTGTTAATGAAAAAATTTTTAACATGACGAAGTTCTTTAAACTCGACGGTTCCTCTAGATGCTCCAGCAGTACGCTTTAAACCCGTATTGGTTCCAATTGCAAATATACAAAGCAATAATCTCTTACGAATACTCTCTTGATCCAAAATTTTTCGATTCCCTGCTGTTGTAAAATAATTTGTAAAATTTTCACGTAAATCAACTTCTTTCACAACATCTAAAAGATCAATCATCCCCCACTTTTCTAGGACAGATTCTTTAATGCGTTGTACGATTTTTGGTTCTTCAATTTTTTGTAATGGTGTTAGAGAAATCCATGGTTTCCCTTTCTTTTTGACAATCTTAACGAGGTCGTTTTTTGGGAAATTTTGGTCAAATTCACTGATTTGTTGACACAGTTGCTGTTTTAATGGGGCGGTAAATGTTTTGCTTGATAGTGGCACATCAACTAAAGCAAAGTAATCCTCTTGCCGTTCATCAAAATCTTTAGGTAGGTCATCTTCTGGATCGCGATATTTATAAGAACCTTTAATCCATATCTCTTTATGACGAAGTTTTACTCTTAAAATCTTAAAAACAGCGCATTCATAGTCCTTCTTTAAAATGCGTTTATTTTTGTCCTCATCGTTTTCTGTTATGTTTTTTTGCTCTTGTTTGCTAATAAGACCCGCCAAAGGTACGTTCTCTTCAAGAGGGTAGTACTTTGTCTTGGCATCGCGATATCCTTGGATAAGTTTGAGGGCATCCAACACTGTAACGTTGTTAGAATTGAATTCTATATGATCTAGGATATTAAAAATAGTTTTTCGGTAACTATTTGCATAACGCTTGATTGTAGCCTCTCGTATTCTTTTCTTTGATTGTTTCGCAAAGTCTCTTGTTTTGATAATTTGATTAATTGTTTCTTGAGAAACTGTAGGATAAACAGCTTCCTCAATGATTTCTTTTGGATAGTCTCGGTTAATCTCTGCCAATTCATAAAGTTGGTCTATATCCCCTAAGCGCCTTCCTATTTCCTTATCAAGTTTTTGCTGTTTTGTTTCAGCTATTTTTTTTATTCGATGAATAAAATGAATTAGATAATCAGCTAAATTATCAATAGCCTCTTGGTGTCGTTGATAACAAAACATTGTTGCTAATGCATAACGGCTTACATCCGATCGACGTTTACTTCTTCCTGGTGTATCTGTTAATAATCGCCTTCGATATAAATTACGCTGTTTGGGATGAATATCGTCAATATGTTTTAAGTTTTGTATTGGAAATTGATCGAGAATCTGAAGGCGTTCAATTTCTTGTAGAACAGAATCTTTCGTTGGTGCTCCTGCGTCTTGTCTTAAGAATTGTAATCTATTCTCTGGATTATTGTTGGAATGTAAATGCTCATCAATATATCGTTTATTTTCTGGAGAAAGATCTTCAAAAATTTTTGAAAAAATCTGGTGTTCTTTCTGTTCTTTTATCCGTTTAATAATTTTGACTAAGATTGATTCATGCGGTATTTCAATTTTAGATTTTTTCAGATGAGTACAAAACAAATCTTGTAAGACAACATCATTTTTTTCTTTAAAGACATGCTCAAGCAAAAAACTTTGAGGAGATTGGTAATTTTCATCAAATGTTTTAAAGTCAAAATACTCTCTGATCTCTTGTTTATATCGGTTAATTGTTCGATCCTGTTTGAGGAATTCAAAAAAATCTTCACGTTTTATAGATTCATCAAACAATGAGATGCCATAATCAACCAAATCTACGGGGATAGATTTGTTGCTCTTCGGAAACATTGCTTGTTTCTCAAACCACCTAAAAAATAAGAGATATACTAACTTTGATACCCCTTTCTTTTTTTGAAATAATGCTTGTTCATGGGGGAGTATTTGCCAAAAATCCTCCATTTGGCCCATTTCTATATTTGAAGCCTCATGGATACTCATTAAGCTATCCTTGAGCTATGAATTGTTTCAGATGAGTTTCTTTTGCGATTGAAATCGCTTTACGCAAATGAGACTCCAAAACTTCTTTTGGAGGCATTTCTGTTAAATATTGTGCGACATGGATACCAGTTTTATCCATCTCAAGATATTCAATGTCATCATGGTCTTTACCAGCACACAGAATGATCCCCATTGGCTTATCCTCATAGTCAAACCGTTCGTTCTTATCAAGCCAATTCAAATACCATTCCATCTGCCCCTTATAAGCAGGATCAAAGTCACCTAACTTAAGATCAATCGCAATTAATCTGCGTAATCGGCGGTTGAAAAATAGCAAATCTAGGTATCTATCTTTCTTGCCAGTACTCATACGTTTCTGGCGTGCAACAAAACAAAAATCTGTTCCTAACTCTTGTAAAAAATCAGTTATGTTGTTCAAGATTAAATTTTCTAGCTCCTCTTCAGATTCATAAGTGTGCGCCCCTATAAAATCTAAAAAATATGGTTCTTTAAATGTTAAATCTGGTGTTATCTCATCTGTATCTTTTAACTTATTTAATTGTGACTTAATGACGTCTTCTGGTTTCTTGCTAAGCGCAATCCGTTCATACAACATACCATTTAATTGCTTTTGAAAGGTACGAACACTCCATTTCTGAACCCGACACATTTCAGCGTAAAAATCGCGCTTTAACTCATCATCAATAGAGCAAACCATAATAAAATGAGACCAAGACAATTGTCTCGACAGCGTTGAGACAATTTCACGATCTGGGAACATCCTAGCAAACTTGATCATTCTAAATAAGTTAGGGCGGCTATAACCCTTCCCATAGGTGAATCTCAAATCTTCTGCAAGGGACGTTACGATTGCCTCTCCATATTCAGCACGCTCCGTTTTCAAAATTTCTTCATCAATACGCTTACCAATCAACCAACATAATAATGCTTGAGTTGAACTATACTCGCGGGCAATGTGATTTCTCGCTTCATCAATTAATTTAGCAATGTCTTTAATCAAAGAGGTAGAGTTGCCGTAAATTGTTGCATCTGAGTGAGCTTTATAAATGCTTTTCTTATTGTTCATGTTCTTTCCTATTAAAAACTTCCCAAAATGATCAGGGGCGGAACTCTTTCTCTTTCATTATTCAGTAAAAAGCCTAGAATTAAGATTAAACATACTCAAAATGGATCATAATGACAACTACAATAATAAAAAGGGAACTAATGTTGTCCGAAAATGGGGTCTACGTACACACCAGGCCAATTACGCCAAAAAGCAAAAATAGGGGCAGATCTTAACATCGAAGATTTATAAAAAGTTTCAAAAAGATTTTATTTAACCTCCATTTAATCGCAATAAATGCGGAAGAATCTATAATTGTATTAGTAAAATATCTTATATTAATAAATATTAATCAAATATATAAATATAAAATCAAATTAATAATTTAGTTTTACAAATATTTAACTTATTTATTAGAAAATGTAATTGTTGTTTTTTTGAATAATATTAATTATAGGGAGGATAAATCATATGAAAAAACAAAAATTAATGTCTTTAACACTTCTTGCGTTGTGTAGTTATAATGGCATGATAGGTATTGCTAATGCTTCAGCAACAACAGTAACCATTCAAGATGCTAATAATATTTTCTGCCACAAAGCAGGCGCCAAACTTACGGTACATGAAGCAGAAGCCTGTGTAAAAGAGCTTATTAGATCTCATGACACTGATATGCATACATTCCTTCAGGGTCATGGTAATGGTAAACACCTTCATGATATGGCAAATTGCAATACCTTCACTTATAAGAAAGAAAGTCATGGTTCTTATTTTCCAGAAAACTTACAAGCATTTAAGGAAGTTTTTAGTGGAGCAGAAGGCACAGTTGCATGTGCTCAGCCAGTCAATAATAAAATAACTTGTACTATTGCTCCTCAAAAAAATGTTTGTTACCTTGATCCTACCCCAGCAATGGGTGGAATTTTAAAGCCAGGTGTTGTGAAAAAAGATGACATGATAATTGAAATCCCAATTATTGAAGATAGTATGACGGCAACTAATATTGGAAAAGTACTTAGTATTATTCCAAAGAAAAGATAAAAATGAGGGAGGTTTTTCCTCCCTTTGTTTTTATTGCTTGTTCGCTAAAGGTAAATATAAGTCCTTAGAATAGAACTCTGCTTTTTGCAAATCTCTTTCATAAGGGGGATTTCCCTCTCGATAATCCCTTGAGATTTCTTTCCTAATATTAGGAGTTAATAAAGATAAATTCTCTCTATGAAACTTATAATGTTGTGAATTTACTTCTGCATGCTCAGCACTGAGTTCCAATTGTATTTTTAGGTAAATATCTTCACATGTTTTGAGTGCTTTTTTATCACCAAAAGCATACAAGAGGTTAAGGACCATAACCTGATTCATAAATTTTTTACGTGCAAATTCTATTTCTTCGGGTTTGGATTCTTGGAGATAATCTTCAAAAATTTCGTATCCTTCAAAAGAAGGAATTGCTTGTCGTAACATGGAAACACTTTTGCGTTTGTTTCTCCCCCATAGATCAATAAGATGCTTCAGTTCTTCAATTGGAGTTTTTTGAATTTGGTCAATAACTTGATTAAGGTCATCTGAAATAAATAAAGATTTTTCTTTCATTAATCGGTCTCTTGTGGGATGTGAAGTGCGATAAAAATTAATAAAATTATCTCCCTCTAGATAAGAAGCCATATGGACGACTATCTCAGAAGGAAGACTACTCAAAGTAATTTTAGGAGTAGGGTCAGAGAGAGTATTAAAACAATCTTGATCTGTAGCTTTTACGGAAGAATTTAATAAAAATATACTTGTATAGAAATAATGTAGTAATTTAATGTTCATTTAAAAATCTCATGATAAATATTATATTTTTGAACAAAAAAATAAATATCAGATTTATACTTTAAAGTAAATATATTTTTTATATTTAATATAAGAGCAACAAATATAATATAAATTTGTTGCTCTATATTTTATAATAATATAATTTCACTCTAATTTACTTTTACAGAACTTCCATTATTTCCAAAATTCGTTGCTGTCTTATGCTGTGAATTTCCGTTATCTTTATGATCATTATTTTTCTTGCATGTTCGTGCGCAATCACTAATTCCCTTTTCATGGCTATAGTCTGCGCTCAAATAAATGCTATGTTTATCCCCTGGAAGCATATCTTTATCTTCTGTTGCTTCTCTTTTTTTACTCTGACGAGTTTCATCTTCAGCTTTTACACACTCATCATAATTAGAATGAGGGGGGCAAGTACCCGCTTGAGCATGGTTTGCAGAAAATACATAAAATAAACCTAACAAACTATATACACCCAATTTATGTTTCATCGTTTTATTCCTTTGTAAAATTAACACCTTCAATAGTAAATGATTATAAGTTTATTTTTTGTTAAAATTGATGCTTAGATTTGATTCACTCAGTTAATGTTAACTTAATTATCAAATCTTTTACGTTTTAACTTTGATTCTACAATTGAGTGGCAATCATCATCTGAGAAAATAAAAATCGTAATAGAATTATTTTATGGGAGAATTACAGGATTATATTCTTCTTTAACTTTGCCGCTTCATTACTTGGAATAATAGTGGGTTATATTAATTAAAGCTTAATATTTCCATAATATGATGAAGATAGTTGACGCTAAATAAATTAGAGAGGATTAAATGTTAAAAAACTCAGTAAGATTCTTTGCAATGTTTGCAGCTATATCAGCCGCTGAAGCAACAACAGTTAAAATTGTCAATCATGACTATACTGGTGTTAGCTCTGCTTTTCCAAAGAATACTCCTTATTACGGGAATGTTCGACTAACTGTGTCATCGTCTAATTTGTAAGCTTCAACTTGAGCCTT
>MKUV01000042.1 GCA_001898725.1 Caedibacter sp. 37-49 | reverse complement strand
TTTTGAAGGACGGCTCAAATTAGAGCTGAACAATTAAACCGTGACACACTTATTTGAACATTCCCCTGAGAGAATAAAACTTTGATTTTCAAAGACATCAATTCCTCCCTCTAACTCTATCTCAGCAGCTTTTATATATATCTTGCGGGCTTTTAAAAAGCCTTTAATATACACTTTTCCTGGACTATTAATAATAAACTCTTTTTCTTTGGAAATTATTCCAAACTGATTTATGGATAAAATAAATCGGCAATATGCAGAGTTAATTTCAATTTCAAGCTTATCATCAGAGCTTTTAATATTTGCAATCATACGATTGTTACTTTGCTGCTTAACTTCAATGCTCCCTTTTTTAGAAACTTGTAGATTATTGATAAGCAAATCATAGCTATCTGCTCGCACATTATCGATATCAACTTTGTGTAAAATTCCTCCTTCCCAACTCTGCTCCACAACAACTGTTTCATCCGTAAATTTAAATAATGCATAATTGCTATGAATGTTGTTATTGATAAATTCGCTATAATTTGTTGATAATACTCTTGGGAAGTACATATTATTTGATTCAGGCCAAAGGTGAGAAGCCATTACATTAAAGTTTAAACTTGTTAACAACAGATGCACAGAAAACAGTGTAAACTTATAAAAGCTTTTTTTCATAAATACCTAAATATAAATTTTGAAAGCAGTGAGTGATCAGGTAATAATTATAAACTTATAATTATAAAATGCAATATACTCTTCAACGTAGCACTTTTAAAAACTCAGCCTTAGTAAGGGACACCATATTGATATATATAAGCACTTGCCTGAGTGCGATCTTTTATAAAGTCAAATATTCCATACTTAAGTCCTTGTGCTTTAAGGTAGTAAGCCCACCTTTTACCTTGTCTTTCCTGCTCCTCAATCCAGTTTTTAAGGGAAAGGAGATTTTCTTGATATCCATTATGGCTAAAAGTTAGACCCACAATCTTTCTTACAATTGCTGCTGCATTATCTAATGCAACCAACTGTTCATTTAACTCAATAGCCTTATATTTATTTAATGGGTAACCATACTGACCAAAAACATACCCTCTTATTTTCCGCTTTATTGCTTTTTCATCATGATAATCTTGAATCAATTGTTCATTAAGAATAACACATTCTTCAAGGTTAAAAGAATAGCCGTAGGTATTTCTTGAAAGCCCCTCTATTTTTCTATCAATTGCTCTTTTATTATGCTTTCTCAACAAATATTCATTGACTATAAAGGCAGAGTGGGGATTTTCTAAATAACCGTAACTTCCGTAATTTAAGCCTAAAACCTTTCTTTCATAAGCCTCCTCATCGCCTGCTCCTATAAGTGACTCATTAAGGATAAAAGCTTCCTTAAGGTCTTTTTTATAACCACAACTTCCCTCAAAAAATCCTTCTATTTTTCTTGTTACGGCATCTTTATCATTAAAGTTAACCAATAGTTCATTTAATCTGTATGCTTCTTGACAATCTTGTTTATAACCAAACCATCCATTAGAAAGCCCCTGTATTTTCCTCTCTATTGATTCCTTATTTCCTAATTTAATAAGTTGATCATTAAAAGCAACTGCTGCTTCTGTATTTTGAGGGCAAGCATGCCATCCGTAAGCAAGACCATTTACAATTTTTAATATAGCAATTTCACTACCCTCTAATGCTTTCTCATTATTAATTTCAATATTCCCTCCATGAAGCTCCCAAAAGTCTTCTAGTAATTCATGATAAACAGCAAAAGGATGATGAGTTTTCAAGTTATAACTCCAAATTAGTCTTTCAATTTTGCTTAGATCAGTCGATGCATTTACAACCACTCTAAGCCAATGCTTTTTTGCATTTTCTTTTGTTGCTTGATGAGAAGGGTAGTCTCCATGGATTCTCTCTCGCATCTTCTCCCATAGCTCAGATTCTAAAGTTACATTCTTCCATTCTACACATACTTGGCTAGCACGTCCTAAATCTTCAAGAGGAAGAAAGGTAAAAATTTTTAAGGCTATTTTATAAGGAATAATTCTTAAATTTAATGGTAAAGATAAACTTTCATTCTCTTCAATTATTCTGTTGCTTGCATAAAGAACATTACACCATGTTAAAAACATAAAGATTGATAATAAAAAATGCTTGTCCTTCATTAATTCTTCCTTAAATTAAATATATAATTTACGACATTATAGTATAAAAAAATACTTTGCATATACAATAGCTTACCTATGCCACTTCAGGGATAAATCAAATGAATTTATATTAATTTCATGATATTATAAATATTAATAGAGGAAAGGATATTCTTCTCTAAAAAGAGCATTTCAATGCGGTGTGTCTTGAATAAAAAGTCCTATAAGCTGATTTGGAAAGTTTTTAAGTTCTTTAAACTCTTTTAAATATTTCTGTTTATTTTGTAAGCTTTTTTCTCCAGCTAAAAGATACCAATGAACTTAAGATTAAAAGTGTTGCACCAAACTATTTAGGACAATTAAAAAATTTACGTTATAAAATTCCTATAGAAGAATTAATCCATATTAAGAAATATTTTCCAGATTTTTATATTAAAAATCAAATAGAAGATATAAAAAAGTTAGATAATGCATACATAGTCGATGTGTATGCTTCCTCTTTTATTGCAAGACTAACAAATACTGAGATTTATGATTTTTATGACATTATGCTAGATTTAAAATTTACTGTTAACTTTCAGCTTTTTACTTATCATTTTATGACCAAAATTTATGATATCTTAGCGTATCCCTTAGTCCAGAATCATAATGGCGAATGGCAACCTTTATGTGAGTGCACCGTTAAAAAAAACAAAAATTGAAAGTCCAGAATGGGTTAATAAAAAAGATAAATTAGAGAATTTTGAAGACATAGACACATGGATATGGTCTCCAAAACGTACTGAAGGTAAGTCTACTTATACAGAAACAATGCGTTTTAACACAATTGGTAGCATTCTTGACTAGAGAAGTATGCATCAGGGCAGTACAAATATTCTCAATATAGACCATACCTTTACGCGCACTTTTCCCACCATGAATTTCTATCCAAGCATGAATATAAATAATGAAACCAAATGGATATTTGAGTATGATAATTCCGAGACTACTCCAGAAAAAAGAAAATATGAAAGCTCAACTTTTCATCAGCAAGTACATTGGGTATGGAAAGTAAGCCATAAAAATAAAAGTTTACTTTATTCAGGTAATGATCAATATTTTAACTTTGCAATTACTATTTCTCCTTGTTTAGAGTTAATGTATCAAACATCAAATGATAATAATGACTTAGACACAACTGTTTCATTATGTATTATTTTTCGATCAGGAGAAAAACCAGAATTTCCTTTTGATTTTATTTTGTTAAAAACTCCTAAAAAACCAGGTGGTTCAGAAGAAGAAAGAAATAAAATTAGCCTAAAGCCAAAAATTTTTAAATCATTGCAATATTTACTATTTACTTAAGTATTTTATAAAAATTTTATCGAATTCTTGAATGTAAAAAAGTATGATATATTTTCTTGTTATTGCTAAATTAAGGATAAAGGATTTATGCGTTTATTTAGTGCTTTCTTGATTTATTCATTTTCGACTGTTCATGCTTCTTTACTCCTTAATATAGAATTACAAGAAGAAAGCAAGCATACTTACTCAAATATTCAATTTGATAATGATTTATGGTCTCAAGAAGAGAAACAAGTCACATTGCACTCTTTAGAAGAACTTGAAAAATGTTTTAACACTGCTTCCCAAAGCGAAATTGTTTTACAACGCCTTATCCTTAATTATTTTGAAAATAAGCTTAAGAAAGGCTTTGTTCCTTTTTCTTCTTCAGAGGTCAAATTTCTTAAAAAACTCCCTTTAGAACAGTGGGCACTATACTTTGACGCTTATAACGATACTTTTGCAACTTTATGCGTTGCTAAAGCTGACAAAAACCCAGAATGGGGATTTCCAGAAACAATAAAACAACAAATTAATAATCAAGTAATAGAAGGCAATGCTAATGCCCAATTTACTTTAGGATTAATGTATGACCTTGGTATAGGAGAGCCTCAAAATTATATACCAGCTCTCTATTGGTATACGCAGGCAGCTTATAAAATTCATCCAGGAGCTATGAAAAATATAGGTGATATATATTATGTTCACCATAATTTTAGGCAAGCTCTATATTGGTATAAGCTTGCAGCCCATCAAGGACATGCAAGAGCACAGTTTAATTTAGGCACATTGCATTATTATGGAATTGAAGTACCCCAAAATTATGTGGAGGCTTTTTATTGGTATCTCTGTGCTGCTTTACAAGGATTAAGTTCTGCACAATTTAATGTTGGGACAATGTATTATAAAGGACATGGAGTTGTTCATGACCTTAACCTTGTTATTTATTGGTGTAAGCAGGCTGCTTTACAAAACCATATTGAGGCCCAGTATAACCTTGGACTTTTACTACTTGATGATCAAAGCATTTATTCTGACTACGACCAATCTATAAAATGGCTTTTGGCTGCTGCTAGAAAAGGTCATATATCTTCTCAAGCAGCTATCAAAAATTTCTTTATTAAAAAGAATATAACCGCCATGCAAACAGAGGAAAATGTTTTCAATTCAAACAATAATGGAAATCATATTTATGCAATGATAAAGGGTGCTGTTCAAAATTTATATGAAGCTCATAAGATTGAAGCCCTATTTAATAATCCCGAAGAAAAAGCTTCTCATTATTTAAGGAAGAAGAAATTTGCTATTCCTATATTATATCATCACTATCAAAAACTTATTCAGTTTGAGGAAAAAGTGTTAGAAATATTAGAAGATCTTAATCATATTGGTTATCTTGTAGATGGATGGAGTTTAAAAGATTTAACCCACCTTTTAGAGCCACGTGGAGAGGAGCGTTATTATGAAACATTCTCCTTTTGTTATTATGAAGAATCCATTATTAATGAAAAAAATTACTTATCTTTAGGAAAAGAGGCTGTTCAAAAAGCTAATAAAGTAATGGCCATTATTAAAAGAACTGATGAAGATTTAAAATCTGCTTTAAGTGCATGTACCTTTTTAGAAAATGCTTTTAAAAGTGATTACAAAAGCCTGCTTGGAAAAGCTATCAATTTTCAGTATAAAATTCGCAGCAACAAAAAAGTTGATAGTGAAAAATTTAATGCTTTACTTTCTCTTATAAAAGAGCAACGAGAAGAAATTTTTATTGAACATATTGAAGGAGAAAAAGTATCTTTTAAAGGTATGAAGAATTTCATAGAAGACTTAGAGTCTGTCAGGCAACTTCCAGAACATTTAATTACTGTTTTAAGACATAGTGTAGCCCACCGTAACGAGTTATTTGCAGAAGATTATCCATTTCTTAATTAGAATTAAATTCATTAAGAAAAATTAACATTAATTTAACTTGTAAAAGGTAAAGCACTAGAATATGATTATTATATTCAAAAATTCTCTTGAATTGATACTTAAATGACTAATTTTAATATATTCTTATTCAATAATAAATACTAAATTCATCTTTTGTAATTTTGTTAGTATTTTTATCTTATATAATTTATTTCTTGAAGAAGGCTAACGGGCACCGTCAAGTTAACTGAAGACAGATAGATTTATGGTTAATATCTGATATTTTAGGCAGCCAGGATCTTGAGAGCCGCCTTGAGCCAAATGACCTTGGCGGTAGTAAATGAAAGTCGTTGATCAGAGGCTTTCTTCTTGTATCGCCCCACTTCCACTGAAAACAGGTTTCTTAAAGTCACTCAGGCCCTAGCATTAGGACCTTAACAAGTGCTATAGCTCTTCCGGCCAAGGCATAGAGGCATGTAAAACACGTAATATTTCAATCCTTTCAGCTTTTACTCTATATGAGATAATATAATTAGATCCACTAATAATGAGTTCCCGTGAATAAGGAACTCTTCCTGCTCTTCCCATCCCAGGATGGCTGCTTAAAAGGTCAATAGCTTCATAAATACGCTTTGCAATAGTGTTAGCAGCTTTAGGGTTCTCTTTTTGAATATAAGCACGTAGCTTTTGGAGATCTACAACCGCATTTTCTAACCACCTTATTTGCATTTCGGAGTAAGCTTTTCATGAGGTGTACCCCAACTTTCAAGCCAATCCTTGACATTACTATGGTCAGCAAATTTTGCATCACGACTGTCAGCTTTTAAAAGAGAATTATGGATAGTTTGTATTTGCCATGATTCGTCTTCAATATATCTCTTCAAAGCCTCTTCAGCAATGAATGAGCGTGTCCTTCCAACAGCATGAGCAAGCTGATCAAGTTTGTCCTTTAAGGCTGGATTAACGCGAACGCTCAAGGTTGTTGAAATCTGGTGAAAGTCACTCATAGCACTCTCCGTAATAATTTGTATACATTATACACATATTATGCATTATATACAAAAATATTGCTATATATTTTGGCTTTTATAAAAAAGTATAAGTAATTTTTGAGAAATTTTATTAGAGAACACCTTTATTTTACATATATCTTAATAAATTGATAATTAAGTTAATTTAAACCTTGAAATTGAGTGGTTAAGCAACAAACCTTCTTAACTCAATTTTTGATGAGTAACTATTTATTTCCGAAAGCGAGTGCATAACTGACATGCTTGGATTATTTGTTCTTCTACCTTGTATATTGGATTGCCAAAACTGTTGTATCCTATAAAATGGTCTATCCTTCACGGTACATAAATCCACTTATGTAAACAATAACTGCTACTAGTTTGCTTTTCATTTTCATTTATTTTTTCTTTTTCAATAGCTTTATTCTTTTCAAGGTCTCGTTGGGTAGCTTCTTGAGCTCTAATAGCATCTTCTCTTTTTTTTCTGTTCTTGTAATCGTACTTCTTCTTGCTGAGCTCGTAGACTCATTAACTCATGCTCAGCTCTATAAGCTCTATCTCTTTCTACGAGTTCTCTCCATTGAGATTACTTTAATTCTTCTTCTGCTTGTATACGAAGTGTTTCTTGTTCTTCCCTTTCTCTTTCCTTAATTATCATACTAATTTGGCTCAAAAGTAGCTCTCTACGATCAACTAATTTTTGCTTCAGCTCATTTCGTGAAAATTGATATAAATGTTCAGAGATGGGTCTCAACAATGTAATAAGGGGAGATGTTTCTAAAGAAGAGAGTACTTTTGACTCAAATTGATTTATGATAAAATCTCTTTTCTCTTCGAGATCCCATTTGCTAAGAAAAGAAACTTCATTACTATTTATCAAATAATTTCCTATGATTTCGTCTATTTCCGCTTCATACAATTTTGCTATCTCAAGGTCCTGGTTGGTAGAGTAAATTACTGAAGTATCAATATGATCGATTTTATGACGTCCCATATTTAAAATCACACTTAAGATTTTGATTCTATCTTGGTCGTCTATTACAGAATTTTCTGGTCTTGCCATCTGCCCAACTATTTGACCTTCTAAAAGATACTCAAGGATCTCGAATTCTCTAGATGATAAATCAATTTTTGATTTGATAAATTGCGGAAGTGCAGCTCTATTAAGATAGCTTTTAGTCACAACAAGCGAACTAAAAGTTTCAAGAGGTTTATTGCAATTAGGAATAAGCTTCTTTGTATTACTTAAAAGAGTTTTAAAGCTTTCTCCTCTGTCTCCTGTGATTTGATCAATACCGGCAACAAACACAAGCTTTATGCTATTTGCATTTTCAATAATATTTTTAATAAAGCAAGCATTTACAAGACTTCTTGCTGTCCCTCTTGTATCCATAAAGCCGGGAAGATCATAAAGTACTAAATTTCCTACTTGTACATAAGAAGGTAAGAAAGTTTCAGAGTTGTTTCCTCCTCTTATTGCCATAGTTGATTGTTCTGTGGAATCAAGCACGATATCATTAAAAGTATTAACTTTTAATCTCTTTCCGCTTAAGTAATTAATCAAAGTACTTTTTCCAGCACCCGTGTTGCCCAAAAAGACAACAATATCTTTATCCTTAGAAGAATTTAAAAGGTCCGGGTTAGCTTCTAAATGTTCAGTTACAACTTTTTTTACAGTGCGATACTCAATTTGATCACTAAGGTATGATCTTGCTACAAAAATTTAGACATTAGGAACTGAGATGGCTTGATTTTTGTAATAATTGTATTCCCACTGATTTGG
>MKUV01000041.1 GCA_001898725.1 Caedibacter sp. 37-49 | reverse complement strand
AATTCTCTGTACTATAGGCGCTTCCTTGCTTTTCTTCATACTTCAGAATCGACTAACTAAAGAGAAAGTTAGTCAGGTTTTAAAGTAATGTTCCACCCCCCATTTTTATTTATGGTTTCAATGGATTCTATAAATATTTTATACTGTTCACTTAAGAGAATGTTTTTGCACCACTTCCAAAGAATTCCCATTTTGCCATGAGGGTTATGAAGACCTCGGCCTGTAATAATTTCGACCTCAGCGAATTTACTCGCGTAAGAAGATTTTATAAAAGAATCAATTTTTCCCTGTTTTATGGATAAAGGAACTTTACCGTGCAAATCAAGCATTGGTCTTTGAGAAGGAGGCTTTTTAAATCTATGAGATTGAAAGAGGTTTTGTGAATTAATAAGGCGCACTAAAATAGTATGATTTTCATAAAAAGGGACAACTTCTACAATGCCTTTATTAAAATAAGGCGTTTTTAAGAAGTCTAAAAACTCTTTTATCAAATCCTTCAATAGAGCGTTGGATATAGGTTGTGGTTCATCTTCTTTTCTATAATGGAAAGAAGTAATTTTGCTAAAATCAATACGAATGGCTTCTTGATTTTGTGTAGAAGCAACTTGAAGAGCTTCATGGATTGTTGCATGAAGTTCTTCAAATGTTTGATTTCCTTTTAAATTTATGGCGTTGGCACTTTGTAAAAGTTCATCTCTTTTAGTTTCATGTTGAAGTTGCCTTGATAAACTTATGAGATCAGTTAATAAACTTCCTTTTGCCGAACAACCTTCATACTTTATGCCTAGAAGTTTTGCACCTTTAAATACAGCACCATCAACAATCGCGTCTGTAAAATCGGCGCCGCTTAAATCAGCGTTTTTGAAATTCGCTTTGCGGGCTTTGACCTTGCCTAATTTAGCGTTTTTAAGATTGGCCCCTGAAAAATCAGCTTTATTAAGATTAAAGCCTTCAAGATTAGCACCTTCCAGGTTAAGTTTCGAAGCTGAAACAGTTTGCTGAGAGTTAAGTTGTTGATGGATTATAGCAACTGACTCTTCAGATGAACCTTCAATAGGGGAAGGAAATAATTCAGTGGAATAGAAAAATAAAAACAGAACGCTATAAATCAAGTTCATTTTAAGTAAAGCATTATTCACTATTTTAGATCCTATCTTTTTTCACGAATAATATATATCGTCTCAAATTCTGAATAGAACAATTTTAAATTCTTATCCCTACTTTTCACGCATGCTTTAGGATTGGCAAGTATCGTTCTCTTATTGCCATTCCCGCGAAGGCGGGAATCCATTTACAAGAGTGAAAAGCTTCTCCAAGTTTTAAGTCACGTTGCTTCTTCACTCTTTCTCCGTGCCTTTCACGCACAGCTATCAGCATCATATCTCCCCTCTCATTCTTGCCTTTACACGAGGCAAAGAGAGGGTATTCGCTCAAAAAGAGCGTTTAAGTCTTTGTTTCTTAATAATCTAGGTTTTTAAATCCCTGTCTTATTCTTCTTTTTATTAAGACGTTCATGAAAGACTTTTGGAAAGAATTATGAAGGCTTTTTAGGTCTTCATAAGAAAGAGAAACTCTTCCTTGACCATCTACAACTACACTACCATATCATGATACAAATATCAAGAAAATTCACCTCATTCATAGGGAAAAAATCTTTAAAAACATGGAAGAAAAAGGTTTCTTTTGAAGAGGATAAACTTTCGTTAAAGAAGTGTCTGGTGCACGAAAAAAACAAACCATATTGACAAAATTGTGAGAGTATGGTTAAGATCTCTAAATTTAACAAAGGAGAAAATCTTGTCAGTAAAATTTAAACTATCGACTATTGCTTTAAGTGTTTTATTTCTTTTAATGCAAAGCGAAAGAACAAGAGCAAGTGACGATTCTTTACGCGAGGAACAAAAAGAATCGCAGGGTACAAAATCCACGACATCTACAAAATCCAGTGCATTACCCTCAACAACGACAACAAGCACAAAGACAAGACGGACTAGACCATCCTCTTCGGCGGCTAATTCATCTTATTCCCAACCGGCTCAAGCAACAAATGATCTTTTAGACTCACTTATAGGAAAATCAATTCCACCGAAGATAGATAATTTTGTCATTCCTCAAACACTTGATATTTATGATACACTTCTTGTTTTATTTGCGGGACAAGATAAAAGTAAAAATAATAAAATTTATTTTGCGGATAAGGGTTTGGCCGCTAATTTAAACGTTTTAGAAACAGGCACAACATTGGAATTAGAGGCTTTTCTGCATGCTGCGAAGGTGAAAGAAGATAAAGGATTTGAATTCCTTAAAAAGATGTTCTTGGTAGAAAACCCTAAAACTAAAGGGGTTACAACTAAAGCAGAAAAAACCTTTAAAGGCGACGAGACAAAACTTGAAGATATAGAAAAAGCACGTGAAAATATTAAAACCGCGAGATTGACTTTAAGTTATTTACTTGTGGATGCAAAACCGGGCGATTTTAAAGACAAAAACTTACTTAGCATCAAAGCAAAGTATGACCTGAGTGAGAAGAGACCACGTTCAACGATAGCTGCTCATGATTCTCATCAGGCGAAGTACTATTTATATGTCGATGATGTTCAAACAAAGTTTTCATTTTGGCTGAATTTGTATCGCATGCAGGTGAATTAAAGAACTCGTTCTCAGATAAAAAGCGAGAGGCAACTCTCGCTTTTTTATATCCGGGAATATCTTTAATTGACGTCATAGCGTCATAAATGTTTCAGATAAAACCTAAGGAAAGTTTGGATAGTTCTACACTCTTTTTAAGGTGTTGAAAATCCCTGGAAGGATTGAAGTTGTGATCATAAAAAGCCCCCAGGGGTTTTGCAAAAACGAAAGTTAAAAAATTTCGTTATTTCTTTTTATTTTTTTCAATAATTATTTTAGATATGTCTTCACAAAGTTTTGTGAAAACTGGGTTTTCATTAGGAACAGGATGGTTCACTTCATCGTTCATTTTCACGCAAACTTCATGTATTTTTATAACATATTCCATAAATTTCTTGGTTTCTTCAGAAGAAGGTCTACTTGAGCTGGAAGCATCAACAGATGTCCACATGCCCATGACAGTAATTAATGTTATGCTTCGAAAAATTAAATTATTTAACATAATAAAGCCTTTCATTTGTTATTTTATATTTTGGATTCAAATACTCATTTAGAGAATATATAATAATATTATTAAAAAATTATTAATTTTATTAATCTTAACTTGTTAGGGTACTTTTCAGAAAAAGTTATATACGGATCAATATTTCGAAAATGGTTGGAGTTGCGAAAGACTAAAAATGTTTCACGTGAAACATTTTTTTTTCATAATCCTTTTTCCTTATATAACGACAAAGTTCTTATAATTAAATTATTTCGAATAGCTTACGAGCAGGCCGTTATATTAACTGTGTTGGATTAGGGAATCTGTAGAAAAGCTAATAAGCTAATATTTTCTAAGAGAAAAATAAGGTTAAGAATGAAGATAAAAAGGCTCCTCATTATAGGAGCCTTTAAAAGACGAAATTAATTCGTTCTAAGCAATCTTAAGGTTGTTCTTTCTAACTTTGTTAGAGCTTGTTCAAGTTCTTGTTTAACATTTTGTAAATGAAGAACTTTTCTTTTTGCCCTCTTTGTTCTTTGAGATCTAAGGTTTGTTATTTTAACTTCAATTTCTTGTCTTCTTGCATTAAATTTTTCACGTTCTAAAGAAAAGGTTTTTAATTGAGCTACTCTTTCTTCCAAATCAAATCCTGCTTCATTTGCTGCTTGTTTGAGATGAGCAAGAACTTTTGGAAGAGGAGATACGAATTCACCTAAGCTAATTTTCTCAAGATATTGCTTTAAGCATACTTTTGTTATTTCCATATTTTTATAAGGGGAAAACTTATATTTTAAAATTACGCCAAAAAAGCTTGATCCGCACAACTCAGGATCAGCTCCGTGAAGTAAAGCGCGCGCTCTCAAAAAACTGCTTATCTCTCGCAATTCACGTCCTGATGCTTCTCCAGCAGCCAAAGGAGGGTTTCTGTAATCGTGTGTTTTTGCGATAAGATTAAAATCAGCTTTTTTTTGCGCCAATGCATCGACAATCGCAAGTCGGTCTTCCTTTGATACAAAGGCTTTTGCAAGCGGATATTGAGGATCTAAGGCCATATGAGCAAGAGTATACGGTTGGCGATATCCCCATGCTAGACAGTGATCACTGTTAACATCGTCAATAACTGAAAGAAATTTTTGAACGAGAGATGCTTTTCCAAGTGAAACAGCCATACTTATTGGCGTTGTTTTTTCAGTATTTTCAAAAAAGAAAGTTGGAATGGGGCAATCTTTAATTTCTTTAAGATCTTTGCTAAGTCCTTCTGTTAATTTTTTTTCATCTAAATCTTTAAAATTTGTAAGGTAAGCAAGGTACTCATTGTTGATAGGACGCGTCACGATAAGATATTTATTCTGCTGACCTTCAGTTCGGTCAAATTCATTTTCAACCAAATCTAGATATTGGTCATAAATAGAAGATGATTTTGCTTGATGGAAAATTGACAATATAGAAAATAAAAAGAAAAAAGGTTTTATAAGCAAGGTCTTTTTTAACATGATCTAAATCCTCGTAATTTTATACGGTAATGATGTGATCATTTCTTTCTAAATTTGTCAATAAGGATTTCATTGTTATAAAAGATAGTTTTAAAAAATAGTTAGGCTTGCGAAAGGTTAAAATTTATTTCAAAATCAATCAACTTAATATTAAGAGAGGAAGTACCAAATTATGACACCGTCTCAAAGGCCGGTTTCGCCTCATTTGCAGATCTATAGACCCCAGTTAACCTCAATCCTTTCAATTACGCATCGGTTTACGGGTGCTTTTTTATGGTTTGGTATTTTGGGAATCATCACTTGGCTTTATGGGCTTGCAAGCAATCCCACTTGCTTTTCTTGGCTTATGGCAACAAGTCAAACTTTTATTGGAAAAACTATTTTATTTTTAATAATTTATGCCTTTTTTTATCATTTAACGAACGGCATTCGTCATCTCTTTTGGGATGCAGGTTATGGCTTTGAGATTACAACCGTTTATCGAACAGGATGGTTGGTTGTGGGGTCTTCTTTTGCGTTAACGATCCTTTACTGGATTCTTTTTCAAGGAGGATGCTGTGGCTTCTAATCCGCATGGAAGTGAACATTGGTGGGCGCAACGTCTCACAGCAATTGCCCTTTTGCCACTAAGTCTTTGGTTCTTGGGGTCGCTTTTAATCAATTCGCCCACTGACTATGCCGCAATTGTTGAGTGGCTTAAATCCCCCTTTACGGCGACAGGAATGATCCTTTTTATAGGGCTTTTGCTTTATCATGGACAACTTGGTGCGCAGGTTGTTTTGGAAGACTATATCCATTGTTCTGCCCTTAGATTGTGCTTGATTTATGGGGTGAAAGCTCTGGCTTTAAGCTTATTTGTTTTCGCCTCTTTATGTGTGATTAAAATTCATTTCCACCCCCTTTAGTGCTTGAGGAGTTCTTGAATAATATGACGAAAGCTTATGAAATTATTGATCACGCTTATGATGTGGTAATTGTAGGGGCTGGAGGCGCAGGCTTGCGCGCGGCATTGGGGATGAGTGCTACAGGGCTTTCAACAGCTTGTATTACGAAAGTTTTCCCGACACGCAGCCATACAGTTTCAGCCCAAGGCGGCATTAGTGCGGCCTTAAATAATATGGGCGATGGTGATGATTGGCGCTATCATATGTATGATACGGTCAAAGGCTCAGATTGGTTAGGAGACCAAGATGCTATCGAATATATGTGCCGCAATGCGATGGACGCTGTCATAGAGCTTGAGCATTATGGAGTGCCGTTCTCACGCACAGACAATGGCAAGATCTATCAACGCCTTTTTGGCGGGCACACCATTAATAAGGGCGAGAAAATGGCGCAGCGTGCCTGTGCGGCAGCCGATCGAACAGGGCACGCTATTCTTCATACCCTTTATCAACAATCTTTAAAGCATAAGACCCGGTTTTTTATTGAATATTTTGCTTTAGATTTAATTATGGACGACGAAGGCGTTTGCCGAGGCGTGACAGCATGGAGCCTTGAAGATGGCAAATTGCATCGCTTTTCAGCTCATATGGTCGTTTTGGCGACGGGGGGGCATGGCCGAACATTTTTCTCTTGCACAGGAGCTCATACGTGTACAGGAGATGGCAATGGCATGGTCCTTCGCGCGGGTCTTCCTCTACAAGATATGGAATTTATCCAGTTTCATCCGACAGGCATTTATGGAGCAGGTTGCTTAATCTCTGAAGGCGCGCGCGGTGAAGGGGGCTATCTTACCAATAGTGAGGGCGAACGTTTTATGGAGAAATATGCGCCTCATGCCAAAGATTTAGCGTCACGTGATGTTGTAAGTCGTGCAATCACTATGGAAATTCAAGCAGGGCGTGGATGTGGTCCTCACAAAGATTATATTGATCTTCACCTTGAGCATTTAGACCCTAAAACCATTCATGAGCGTTTACCTGGTATTTCAGAAACGGCCAGAATATTTGCAGGTGTGGATACGACCAAAGAGCCTATTCCTGTAATGCCGACAGTTCATTATAATATGGGCGGCGTGCCAACCAATTATCACGCCGAAGTCGTGAGTCCACGTGGCGGCGATAGAGAAGCTGTTGTCCCTGGCTTGATGGCGATTGGCGAGGGCGCTTGCGTTTCCGTTCATGGGGCGAATAGATTGGGGACGAATTCATTGCTGGACCTTGTTGTATTTGGACGGGCAGCAGCTTTAAAAGCGCAATCACTCTTGAAGCCAAATACCCCTCACAAACCTCTTCCAAAGGGCGCAGGAGAAATGTCATTCGCGCGCCTTGATCGATTGCGTCATGCGAAGGGTTCTTTAAAAACATCTGAAATCCGTCTTCAAATGCAAAAAACAATGCAAGCGCATTGTTCGGTCTTTCGGCAACAAGAAATTCTCGCCACGGGACTTAAAAAAATGCAAGAAATCAATGCTTCTCTTGAAGATATCGCCCTTTTTGATCGTTCTTTAATTTGGAACTCAGATTTAATGGAAGCACTCGAGCTTGAGAATCTCATGGGGCAATCCTTAGTGACCCTTGCATCCGCCTTAGCGCGACAAGAAAGCCGAGGGGGACATGCTCGTGAAGATTATCCTAAAAGAGATGATAAAAAATGGCTTAAGCACACGCTCTCGTGGATTGATAAGAAAGGCGAAGTCAAGTTGGATTACCGGCCTGTTCATATGTATACTTTAACAGATGAGGTTGACGTCGTGCCTTTACAAGAACGCGTCTATTAAGGAGAAAATTAATGGTTGAATTTACACTCCCTAAAAACTCCAAAGTCATGAAAGGAAAGACACATAAAGCACCTTCCACACCGAAAAACACAAAAGTGTTTGCCATTTACCGCTGGGACCCGGAAAATCCTACCGTGAATCCACGTTTAGATTATTATGAGGTTGACCTTGATCAAAGCGGAACCATGATTCTTGACGCCCTTATTTATATTAAAGATAAGATCGATCCGACCTTAACTTTTCGCCGTTCCTGTCGTGAAGGCGTCTGTGGTAGTTGCTCAATGAACATTGATGGGGTGAATACCTTGGCTTGCATTAAGCCTATTTCTGAAATTAAAAATGACGTCAAGATTTATCCGCTTCCTCATATGCCCGTGATTAAAGATCTTGTTCCTGACCTTTCAATAGCTTATGAGCAACTGGCCTCGGTTGAGCCTTGGTTAAAGGCCAATCCCGCTAAAGAAGGTGATCGAGAGCGACTTCAAAGCCCTGAAGAGCGTGCAAAGTTGGATGGATCGTGGGAGTGTATTTTATGTATGTGTTGCTCGACCAGTTGTCCTTCTTATTGGTGGAATGGCGATAAGTATCTTGGGCCTGCGACGCTTTTACAATCTTATCGCTGGATTGCAGATAGTCGGGATGAGCATACGGACGAGCGCCTTGATGATTTAGAAGATCCCTTTAAGCTTTATCGTTGCCATACCATTATGAATTGTACGAATACCTGTCCAAAAGGATTGAATCCAGCAAAAGCCATTGGTGAAATTAAGCAAAAAATCGCATTAAAGAAAAAATAGTAATTTCAAGGCATTTCTAATATTTTTGGGATTCAACTTTATACGATTTAAAACTTTGCCATTGACGATAAGAAAATTTTAGACTTAGATAATGTCGCAAAAAATAATAAAAATAAAGACTTATATAATGATTAAATTTTTAACCATTTTGTGGCTTTGTGTAGGCTCTCTTTTCCCCAGTTTTGCTTCTTCTTTATGTGACGAATCAGTCGAGTTTAATAGATTACGCTTACAAGCAAAAGCTTATTTCGAAGCGGGTGAACTTGAAAATGAACGATTAACTCGCATTGAAATCTTACTTTTAAAACAAGAACTTGAGACTGTGCATCTTGCAGTTCAGTCTTGTGTTATTTGTGAGAAATTTGAAGTAGCAAAGTATCTATTGAAAACTTTTAGTCATAGTTTTAAATCATCTGAAATCCAAACCTTACGTGATTATTGTCACGATGAAAAGATAAAGCTAGAAAATCGTAAGAGAAATTTTAAAGCTGAAGAACAAGAAGAAAGTCCTGAATTTAAAACAGATGACAAAGGACAAATTGTTATTTTCTCTAATATGGAAATTAAGCTTAACATACTCAAATTATTAACTAGGGAATATTTTCGTCGTGGTGATTATGAGCAAGAACTCTTAAAACTTATTGAAATTGCGAAGATAAAAAAAGACTTCTTTAGTTTTAAAAGAGCTCTAGAACAATGTGTCGTCTGTGAAAAATTTAAAGCTGGAAATGATTTATTAAATATGAGTAATTGCCTTAGAACGAATGAAATACAAGAGTTATGCTACTATCTCCAGGATCAAGAAACTAAATTCTCGGAAAGAACGGCTATCTTAGGTCGTACCCCCAAAAAGAAGTAAGTTTATTAATAAAGACAGATATTGACGGTGTCACGGAAGTTGTGTATAAGCACGTAGATTAATTTAATATGAGAAGATAAAGTATTATGGCAAATATTCGTTCAGCAAAGAAAAGAGCGCGTCAGGCTATCGTTCGGACAGACCGGAATAGAGAAAGAATCTCACGTGTGCGCACTTTCGTTCGTAAAGTTGAAGAAGCTATTGCTTCAGGCAATAAAACACAAGCTGTCGAAGCATTAAAAGATGCTCAACCTGAAATTGTACGTGGCGCTGTAAAAGGTGTCTTGCATCATAAGACAGCATCTCGTAAGATCTCAAGGCTTGCTTTGAGAATTAATGCGCTCGCTTCTTAAAATATGTCTCGTAAGTCCTTTTTTATTGGGTCATAAGGGCGCTTTTTCCATTTTTTTCTAAAGGCTTTTAAAGGTCGGCCATAAAGACCTTATCGTTTCAATTGTATTGAGTTTAAATGATGGGACTTACCTTATCTTCATCCCGCTCAACGCGACAAAGCGCGAGGACTTGATGTCCGCGAACATGGAAGATCTTTGGACAAGAATTCAATCTCAATGCTTAGAAGCTTTTGGCGAAAGTACTTATCAGAATTGGATTGTTCCGCTTCGTTATAAAGATTTCTTAACAGGTCGGCTTGTGATTGCTGCCCCTTCACGCTTTGTTCGAGATTGGGTTCAAAAAAACTGTACACAAAAAATTTTAAATTTCTTACAAGAACAAGATAAGACAATTTTAGCTTTGGATTTCATTGTCGAAGCTGCGCTTTTTGAGTCTCAAACTTCACAAAAAAATGTTTCACGTGAAACAATTTCCGATGATTCAACTAGCTTATTTGATGAGGGGATTGAAGAGGTTTCTTCGCGTCTTGAGCCACGTTATACATTTGAAGCATTTGTCGTAGGAAAACCCAACGAACTGGCTCATGCGGCTGCACGACGGGTCGCAGAAGAAGAAAAAGTCACGTTTAATCCTTTGTTCCTTTATGGGGGCGTTGGTTTAGGTAAAACACATTTGATGCATGCTATTGCCTGGCATATTCGCAAAAATCATCCCCAACGCAAGGTTATTTATCTCTCTGCTGAAAAGTTTATGTATCTTTTTATTCGGGCATTGAGATTTAAAAATGTGATGGCGTTTAAAGAACAATTCCGATCAGTTGATGTCTTAATGATCGATGATTTTCAGTTCATCAGTGGTAAGGACTCAACGCAAGAGGAATTTTTCCATACTTTCAATGCATTAGTTGATCAGAATCGTCAAATTATTATCTCTGCAGATAAATCCCCTTCGGATCTTGAAGGATTAGAAGAACGTATGCGCTCACGCTTAGGATGGGGACTTGTCGCTGATATTCATCCCACAACCTATGAACTGCGTTTAGGAATTTTGCAATCTAAAGCTGAGCAGCTTGAAAAGCCGATTCCTGCTCGTGTTCTTGAGTTTCTAGCGCATAAAATTACATCTAATGTTCGTGAACTTGAGGGCGCGCTAAACCGAATTGTTGCGCACTCAATGCTTGTTGGTCGTGAGATTACACTTGAGTCCACGACAGAAGTTTTACGAGATGTTTTGCGCGCGAATGATCGACGCGTAACGATTGAAGATATTCAGAAAAAAGTCTCAGAGCATTTTAATGTGCGTCTTACAGATATGCATTCACCTAAGCGCCTTCGTTCCGTTGCAAGGCCGCGCCAAATTGCGATGTATTTGGCCAAACAATTGACCTCTTATTCTTTGCCAGATATCGGGCGAAAATTTGGCGGACGCGACCATACGACAGTTATGCATGCGGTTAAGAAAATTGAAGAAATTCAAATAAAAGATACAACATTGGCAGAAGATATTGATCTTTTAAAGCGCATGTTACAGCAGGGAAACTGACCCTTCCTAACTTTAATAAACGACGATATCCTCTATAGGCGAAGAAAGATTTTTATGGTAGGTATAATTTACCCCTAAATAAATTAGCAAAGCGGAATTTAAACCATGCAATTGACTCTTGAACGTAATCAATTTTTAAAAGCTTTAAGCCACGCACAAAGTGTTGTTGAGAAGCGTACAACCGTTCCTATTTTGGCGCATGTCCTTCTTGAAGCAGAAAGTGGTCAATTACGTTTAACGTCGACAGATCTTGAACTTGCAATTGTTGAAACAATTCCTGCACAAATTCAAACAACAGGTGGAACAACGGTTTCTGCACAACTTCTTCATGATATCGTCCGTAAATTAAAGGACGGTTCAGAGATACGTCTTTCTCTTGAAAATGAAGGCTCTCAATTACAAATAGTGTCTGGCCGTTCTGAATTTAAGCTTGCTTGCCTACCGCCTGAAGATTTTCCAGCGATTAATACGGTCGATTTACCCCATCGTTTCACGTTGGGGAGTAAAGATTTTCTGAATCTTCTTGAGCGAACCCGTTTTGCTATGTCGACGGAAGAAACACGCTATTATTTAAATGGGATTTATCTGCATCCTGTTCAATCTCATGAAATTAGAGCAGTTGCAACAGATGGTCATCGTTTAGCACGTTTATCTCTTTCGACATCTCAAACAATTCCAGACTTCTCGGGCATTATTATTTCTCGGAAAACCGTCAATGAAGTGATGAAAATTTTGAGTGAAAGTGAAGCCGATATTGAAATTTCACTTTCTGAAACGCAAGTTAGCTTTAAGTTTAACGGTATTTATTTAACTTCTCGATTAATTGATGGCTCTTTCCCGGATTATGAGGCCATTATTCCCACACAAAATGAAAAAATTCTAAAAATGTCTATGGCCGCTTTTTCAGAAGCAGTGGATCGCGTTGCTACTGTTTCAACAGAGAAATCTCGAAGTGTAAAATTAGCGATCAACAACAATAAAATTATTCTCACAGCCACAAATTCTGAATTTGGCAGTGCCGTTGAAGAACTTGAAGTTGAGTATACGGCTTCTCCAATTGAATTAGGATTTAATGCTCGGTATTTATTAGATCTTTCTCATCAACTTAGCAATGTTGAAGCCGAATTCATGATGGGAGATTCAGCAACGCCTGTGGTTGTACGTGAGGTTAATAACCAAGATGCGTTCTATTTGCTGATGCCTATGCGAGTATAATGACCTCTTTACTTGAATTTTCGAGCCCTCCTCTTTTGCTCGAATGTTATTTAAGTCATTTGAAGCTAAATAACTTCCGCTGTTATGTTGATGCAGAACTTCAGTGCGATTCGAGACCTGTGGTTTTAACAGGGCCAAATGGCGCAGGGAAAACAAATGTGCTTGAAGCTATTTCTTTTTTATCACCAGGACGAGGTCTGAGGCGCGCAACCCTTTCCGAAGTAAGTCGACATCGTGAAGAGGGGCATTCTTGGGGTGTTATGGCGACTGTTCAGGGTATTCATTTTTCTCATGATCTTGCAACAGGTGTTGAAATCGGTCAAGAATCTGAGCGCCGTACGATAAAAATCGATCATGAAGTTGTGCGTTCTCAGACAAGCTTAACAGAGTATTTAAACGTTATTTGGCTTACACCGCAAATGGATCGCCTCTTTCAAGAGGCAAGTTCGGCGCGACGACGATTTCTTGATCGTCTTGTGTATGCCCTTGATCGAGAGCATGCTCGGCGTTTAGCGCGATATGAGCATTATTTTCGAGAGAGAGCACGCGTGTTAAAATTGGGTATGAGAGATCCCCATTGGTTAGCAACGCTTGAGCAACATATGGCAGAAACTGGTGTTGCAATTGCAGCTTCACGAAAAAATTTCATTGAAATGTTTTTTCAAAGCCAAACGTCCTCTTTAAGTCATTTCCCAAAACCTATCTTGCAACTTGAAGGAAAAATTGAAGAATGGCTTGAAACTGAGCCAGCATTAGCTGTCGAAGAGCGTCTTACCCATCTTTTAGCTTCATCTCGAGACCGTGACGCTGAAATAGGTGGAGCCAGCGAAGGACCTCATAAAAGTGATCTCAAAGTTTATTTTAATTCTCAAAATCGACCTGCTGAGCAATGTTCAACAGGTGAACAGAAAGCTCTTTTGTTAGCCATTATTCTGACGACAGCTCGTCTTAAAGCTTATTCTGATCAAAGAAGGCCAATTATTCTTTTAGATGAAGTGGTTGCTCATCTCGATGAAATAAGGCGCCAAGCTCTATTTGAGGAAATCCTTTCACTTAATATGCAAGCTTGGATGACGGGAACCGATTCTTCAGTTTTTTTATCGATGACGACGAAATTTCAACATTTTCATATTGAAAATGCTATACTCCGCCCAATGAATTAAAGTTTATAAAGGAAAATGCGATGACAAACCCTCAAAATCCTGAAGTACAATCTTCTGAAGAGTATGGTGCTCACTCTATTAAAGTACTGCGAGGATTGGATGCTGTTCGTAAAAGACCTGGGATGTATATCGGTGATACGGATGATGGATCTGGTCTTCATCATATGGTTTATGAAGTGGTTGATAATGCTATTGATGAAGCTTTAGCGGGGCATTGTGATCGCGTTGAAATCAATTTGAATGCAGATGGTTCAGTGACTGTTAATGATAACGGACGCGGGATCCCGGTTGGTATTCACCATGAAGAGGGAGTTTCTGCAGCAGAAGTGATTATGACGCAGCTTCACGCGGGCGGAAAGTTCGACCAGAATTCTTATAAAGTATCTGGAGGTCTTCATGGGGTTGGTGTTTCTGTTGTGAATGCCTTGTCAGAAACGCTTGAACTTAAAATCTGGCAAAGTAACAAAGAACATTTTATGCTGTTTCGTCATGGAGAGCCTGCAGAACCTTTAAAAATTATTGGTGACGCCATAGGAAAAAGCGGAACTCAAATTACCTTTAAGCCTTCATCTGAAACCTTTACACAGACAACCTTCGATTTCTCAACCCTTGAACATCGTTTTCGTGAGCTGGCGTTTCTTAACTCGGGTGTGCGTCTCGTTTTAACGGACTTAAGAGAAGCAGAACCTAAAGTTAGTGAGCTTTATTATGAAGGGGGGACCAAGGCGTTCGTTCAATATTTAGATCGAAGCAAAACGGCAATTCATACGCCTTCAATTGCCATTTCTGGTGAGAAAGACGGCATTACAGTCGATATTGCTATGGAATGGACGGATACCTATCATGAAACACTTTTATGTTTCACCAATAATATTCCGCAACGCGATGGAGGAACGCATTTAATAGGATTCAAAGCGGCTTTAACACGTATTGTGAATAATTATGCTAATGACAGTGGAATCGCTAAAAAGGAAAAAGTAACGCTTTCAGGAGATGATGCACGCGAAGGTCTCACAGCCGTCGTTTCAGTTAAAGTACCGGATCCCAAATTTTCCTCACAAACAAAAGACAAACTTGTTTCTTCAGAAGTAAGACCTGTGGTTGAAAGCCTTGTTTCAGAACGTTTGCAACAATGGTTTGATGAGCATCCTCAAGAAGCACGTAAAGTTGTGCAAAAAGTTGTTGAAGCCGCGACAGCTCGTGAAGCTGCGCGTCGAGCCCGTGAATTAACACGTCGTAAAGGCGCTTTAGATATTGAGTCTTTGCCTGGTAAACTGGCAGATTGCCAAGAAAGAGATCCTGCTAAAAGTGAACTTTTTCTTGTGGAAGGAAACAGCGCGGGCGGAACTGCTAAAGGAGGTCGAGATCGTCGCTTCCAGGCTATTCTTCCTTTGCGTGGTAAAATTCTTAACGTTGAGAGAGCACGTTTCGACAAGATGCTTGGCTCACAAGAGATTGGTACTTTAATTACTGCTTTGGGGACAGGTATTGGCACGGAAGAATTTAACGCTGATAAAGTTCGTTACCATAAAATTATTATCATGGCAGACGCGGACGTCGATGGAAGCCATATTCGTACCTTATTATTGACTTTTTTTTATCGTCAAATGCCTCAACTTATTGAAAAAGGATTTTTGTATATCGCACAACCACCTCTTTATGGTGTTAAGAAAGGAAATTCTGTCCTTTATCTTAAGAATGAACGCGCATTAGACGATTACTTGATGAATGCAGGAAGTGAAGGAATCCAGGTCACACTGCATGGAGGAAGTCAGATTGGGGCAGGGGATCTACAAAATTTGGTTACGCTTTCACGAAAAGCAAAAACACTGATAGATTCTCTTGCAAATAAAGTTGGAAATGCAATGCTCGTCGAGCATGCGGCTATTGAAGGCCTCTTTGATCCGGCTGTGTTCAATTCTCCGAACCGTCTTCAGTTGGCTCAAAAACTTGCAGAGCGGATGAACCACTTGAAAGATATTAATGAAGTAGGAGAATGGAAAGGCGAAACCATAGATGAAGGGCTTCATGTGACAAGAACAGTCCGTGGAGTAACAGAAACCTTAAAGCTTAATTCATTTATGATGCAAGGCGGAGACGCATACCAACTTTCTCAACTTCATCAAGAGCTTAAAGACTATTTTGAAAAACCTATTACCATCGGGTTTAAAGAGAAACAAACAACGATTGAGGGACCTGTTCGTTTTATTGAAACTATTTTAGAACAAGGACAAAAGGGAATTTCAATTCAGCGTTATAAAGGTCTTGGCGAAATGAATAATGATCAATTATGGGAGACAACCTTAAATCCTGAAGCACGTAGTCTTTTACAAGTAAAAATCACACATGCTGATTCAGCAGAAGAAGTGTTTTCAACGCTTATGGGAGATCTTGTTGAACCGCGCCGTGAGTTTATTCAAGCAAACGCCTTGAAAGTAGTTAACTTGGATGCTTAGATAGGTCGATAATGAAATACTCTATTTTTATCTTTACAATATTCTTGGCTGCATGCAGTTGTGATCATGACAATTGTCGAATAGATGATATTTTTTTTAACAAGAGTGCGCCTGAAGAAGAAAGCTTAAAGCCATGGGAAAAGCCGACAGAAACGGTGAGTGGTGTTAAGAAAAAAGAAGAGATTCGCCTTAAGAAAAATTTCTTAATCCTTGATACACAATCGTTATCAACGAAAGAAATAATTTTGAAGAAAAAACGAGAAGAAGAGAAAAAAGCTCTTGAAATGGAAACTAAATAAAGACAAATTTTGTTAATGCAAAAGATTTTTTCCCTCATTTGTTGTTTTTTGATTACGGCTTGTCAGCAAGAAAGAGCGTCTATGACCCTCTCACAAAATTTTTCTTCTTCTTTAAATACGGTGAATGAAACTCAACTTTCTAAAGAAATTGGTCAAATGATCATGATTGGCTTTCAGGGAACAAAATTAACAGATCCTGAAGTTCAAGAAACATTGCAGTTGGCCCGGGAAGGTAAAATCGGCGGTGTCATTTTTTTTGGATATAATATTGTTAATCCTCAACAAGTTAAAAAACTGACGGCTGCTTTCAGGCAAGTACAACCAAGCCTTCTAATTGCGATTGATCAAGAAGGTGGCAAAGTTCAGCGGCTTTCAGCACGGAATGGGTTTAAAAATTTTCCTTCAGCAAAAGAGATTGCAGATACTCATTTACCAATGGAAGCCTATCAAGCCTATTTAAAAATGGCTCGTATGATAAAATCAGCTGGCTTTAATCTAAATTTTGCCCCTGTTGTCGATTTACATGCTGATATGATGGGAAATGAGAACCCTGTTATTGGAAAGTTGGAGAGAAGTTATTCCTCACATATAAATAAGGTTATCGACTATTCCACTGTCTTTATAAAGGCGCATCGACAGATTGGCGTTTTAACAAGTTTAAAACATTTTCCTGGACACGGGTATGCACGTGAAGATAGCCACAAAGGAATGGTGGATATTACAACAACTTCCCATCCCCAAGAGCAAGACGTCTTTTATCGTCTTATTGCTGATGGGCTAGCAGATACCATAATGGTCGGTCATCTTATTCATCAACAATGGGATCCTGAATATCCTGCCACTTTATCTTCACATATTCTTAAAAATTATTTAAGAAAACGAACTAAGTATGAAGGTGTCCTTATTACAGATGACTTGCATATGGGAGCTATAGGCAAGCAGTATGGATTAGAAGAAACAGTTTTACAAGCGATTCGGGCAGGTAATGATATTCTTCTTTTCTCTAATAATAAGGCGGCTGCTCAAGGTGTAAAAAACTTTAAGGCCTCAACTTCATTAGCGCATAAACTTCATGTTTTAATTATGAATGCAATTCAGGAAAGAAAGCTATCAATTTCCCAAATTACAGACGCTTTTTTTAGAATAGAGACTTTAAAAAAACAATTTTTTAGTATGTGAAAAAGAACACAAAAACTAAGAACATCAAAAAAATTTACAAGTGACCTAAAGTAGCTTAGATTTACATGATTCAATAAATAACCAAAGGATTAGAGAATGAGACCTCCTTTTTTGGCACCTGTTCATCGTGAAGGATGGATATTTGTAGGACTATTTTTTATATGTTCCGTTCTTCTTAACCATTTATCAGGTTTTTTAGGGACGGTTGGCTTCATCCTAACAGGTTGGTGTCTCTATTTTTTTAGAGATCCTCAGCGAGTTACGCCTACACGAGAAGGATTAGTTGTCAGTCCAGCAGATGGATTGATTGTCGCCATTACATCTGCAAATCCACCCTCAGAACTCGGCTTGAAAGAAGGAAAGTGGCAACGTATTAGTATTTTTCTTAATGTCTTTGATGTTCATATTAACCGGATTCCTATGGATGGTCGCATAAAGAAAAGTATTTATTATCCAGGGAAATTTTTTAATGCTTCTCTAGATAAAGCTTCAGAATTTAATGAGCGTCAATCTCTAGTGTTAGAAACGAATCAAAAGCAGGAAATTGCTTTTGTTCAAATTGCAGGTCTTATCGCACGTCGTATTCGTTGTGATGTTCAAGAAAATCAACAAGTGCAATCTGGAGAAAGATATGGGCTTATCCGTTTTGGAAGCCGTGTCGATCTTTATGTTCCAGAGAAGACACCTATTCTCGTAATTGAAGGACAAAAAGTTATCGGAGGAGAGTCCGTTATTGCAGATTTTAATACTAAAGAAGGCTCTCGATCAGGCGTTGTACGTTAAATTAATGGTTAAAAAAGTGAATAAATTTGAACGTTCAAAAGCAAAACTTAAAAACCTTTCTTTTGCTCATCTTCTACCGAATATGGCAACGGTGATTGCTCTTTGCATAGGGTTGTCTTCCATTCGCTTTGCTCTCTTAGAACGGTATGATTATGCCGTTATCGCTATTATTATAGCTGCTTTTTTTGATGCTATGGATGGTCGCCTTGCAAGACTTCTTGGAGCTGCAAGTGACTTTGGTGCAGAGTTAGATTCACTTTCTGATTTTATTAGCTTTGGGGTTGCTCCTGCTGTTGTTTTATATATTTTATCCATGCATGTTTGGGCTGGCTTAGGTTGGACAATAATTTTATTTTTTGTTGTTTGTTGTGGTTTAAGGCTAGCGCGTTTTAATACAAACTTACGATCTTCAACGTCTCAAGAAGCCCCTGTTTGGTCTAAAAAATTCTTTATAGGGGTACCTGCCCCAGCAGGTGCTATGATTGCTTTACTTCCTTTAATTCTTTATCAAGCAACTGAATATGAATTCTTTCTAACCCCTTTCATTATGATGTGTTTTCTTGTTTCGGCTGGCGTTCTGTTTATTAGTAGGCTTCCAACTTATTCATTTAAAACTTATCAAATTCCGCCTAAGTGTGTGCCTTTAATGCTTGTATTCGTCGGATTACTTGTTGCTTCTCTTGTAAGTGCGCCTTGGCCAACCTTTTCATGCCTTATTGTTGCTTATCTTATAAGTCTTATTTTTAGTTACAGAAATTATCAAGATTTACTAGGAGAAACGCCATCAAAAATTAAATCTAAGAATACCCCTTCTTCGGAAAATGAATAAGCGTTGATAGTACGATTAACGACTTTTTAAATACTTCTCTTTATTAATTAAAATAAACCCCTTTCAAGTTGAAAGGGTTAAAACTGTATTTATGGGTTGGGCATGCGTAAGGTTACTTCCAAAAATAAAGTAAATAATCCAAATATTAAAAAAGAAAATAAGGATATAACTTCGGTTGAAAATCAGCTGTCGCAAATGTTTAAAGATCATGATCGTGTTTTAGCTTCGTTGTTGGGACAAGTTACCCAAGGTATTTCTCCTGCAGCATTACTCTATGCCTTTGCAGATTGGTTGCTTCACCTGTCTATTTCTCCAGGAAAACAATTCTATCTTTGTCATAAAGCTTATAAAAAATATTTAACCCTCATTAATTTTATGAAAGACTTTATATTAGGAAAAGCAGAATTTCCTTGCATTGATCCTCTTCCGCAAGATAAGCGTTTTGCGGATGAAACTTGGCGTCATTGGCCATTTAATGTTTTTTATCAATCCTTTTTATTAGTCCAGCAATGGTGGTGGAATGCCACAACCGATGTCAGTGGCGTATCACAGCATCATATTGAAATTGTTACTTTTATTGTGCGTCAAATCTTAGATATGGCTTCACCTTCTAACTTTATAATGACAAACCCAGAAGTATTAGCAAAAACTTATGAAACGCAAGGCACTAATTTAGTGCAAGGATTTCTTAACTATCTTGAAGACCGTAAATTAGAAAGATGTCATGAATTACCGAATGGTGCCGAAAATCATTTGCCCGGTGAGAGTGTGGCAATAACGCCAGGAAAAGTTGTTTTTCAAAACGATTTAATTGAGCTTATTCAGTACTTTCCAATGACAGAAAAAGTTTATAAAGAACCCATTTTAATCGTGCCAGCATGGATTATGAAATACTATATTCTTGATCTTTCTCCTCATAATTCACTTGTCAGGCATTTGGTTCAAGAAGGTCATACGGTTTTCATCATTTCATGGAAAAATCCTTCACGGCAAGATGAAAATTTAGGATTAAATGATTACATGAAATTAGGTGTTCTTGAAGCGATACAAGCTGTTGAGAAAATCACAGGGCAACAACAAATGCATGCGGTTGGTTATTGTTTAGGAGGAACGATCTTAGCAATAACAAAGGCCTATCTCGCTCGCTGCAAAGATAATCGATTAAAAACACTTACTCTATTGGCAACTCAAACAGATTTTTTGGAACCTGGTGAGTTGGGTTTATTTATAGATGAAAGTCAAATTACTTTTCTTGAGAATTATATGTGGTCCAAAGGTTATTTGGATGCTTCTAACCTCTCAGGAGCATTTCAAATCTTGAATTCAAAAGATCTTATATTTTCAAAAAATGTCCAGACTTATCTTTTAGGTGAACGGCAAGTTATGACTGATTTAATGGCCTGGAACGCTGATAAAACACGTTTACCTTATAAAATGCATAGCGAATACCTCAGAAAATTATATCTTCACAATCAACTCGCCTTAGGAAAGTATGAAGTGGAGGGAGAAAATATAACGCTTTATGATATTACAACACCTATTTTTTGTGTTGCAACATCACGTGATCATGTCGCTCCTTGGCGTTCTGTTTATAAAATCCATCTGTTGACGAAATCTGAAATTACATTTGTGTTAACGAATGGAGGTCATAATGCAGGAATAATTAGTGAGCCCAATCATCCTGGTCGTCATTACCAAGCTACGACAAGGTTTCATCATGAAAACTATATTGATCCTGAAGTATGGGAACGACAAACCTCCATCAGTAAGGGTTCTTGGTGGTCTATGTGGTCTAATTGGCTCAAAAAACATTCTAGCCAAAACTTACATATGCCCCCTTCTATGGGAACAAAAGAAGAGCCTTATCAAGCAAAAATGGCTGCACCAGGTCAGTATGTGCATATGCGAACTTAAAATATATCTTTAAGTATATTGCGTACCCTAAAAAAACATGATACTTTTCATTGTTTTTTATTTAACAAGGAGTTCCATTTATGAAATTTAATCTTATTTCAGTATTAGCATTAACTCTTGCTTTAGGCGTAGCAGCTTGTGAGAAAAAAGCTGAAGAGAAAGCGCAAGAAGAAGCAACAAAAGCTGAGGAAACTCAAGCTCCAGCAACAAATGCAACAGAACCAGCTCCTGCAACACCAGCAGAACCAGCTCCAGCACAACCTGAAGTTTCAGCTGAACCTAAAAAAGAAGAGACAAAGTAGTACTTTTACTCTCATTGATTTTTCAAAAACCCAGCAGAAAATTTTGCTGGGTTTTTTGTTAACTATTAAAATGTCAAATCCTTTTCTTTACCAAACATCTAATTTGTTGAGTCCTTTATTGTCACCTGTGACGGCAATAGAAGGCGTAGGTCCTGCAATAGCTCGTCTTTTACAAAATCTTGGTTGTACGACGATACGAGATCTTTTATGGCACCTTCCTTACGAAATCCAAATTAGAAGATTTTCTCCTGCCATAAAGCTTGCTTGTCCTAATGAATTAATCACCTTACAAGTAAGAGTGGTAAATCATCTCCCTTTCTTGAAAAAGAAAGGGCGCTTAATTCCTTATCGTGTCGTTTGTTCTGATAATGAAGATTCAATTCAACTTATTTTTTTTACCCCCAATCCAAATTATCTTAAAAAGTTATTAGTTGTTGGAAGTGATGTGATTATAAGTGGCCGATTCGAAGTTTATAACGGTCATTTTCAAATGACTCACCCTGATCACATAGGACCGTTAAGTACAAAAAATTTGTGGGAAGGAACTGAGCCTATCTATTCCCTTACTCAAGGAATTCATCAAAAAACATTACAAAAGATAATAAAATCAGCCTTTACCAAATGTCCAAATCTGCCAGAATGGTTGTCGAGTCATATTCTTAAGAAATATAGCTGGCTTTCTTGGAAAGAGGCTATACAAAAAATACATACGCCTTTTCAGTTAGAAGATTTGAACCTTAACCATCCTTGTCGGCGTCGTTTAGCTTATGATGAAATTTTATCAAATCAGCTATCTTTAATTTTAACACGTTTCCAAGCTGAAATTTCTCAAGGGCGAGCTTTACATGGAGATCGTCGTCTTCAGCAAAAAGTTCTTAAAGCACTTCCTTTTTCTCTTACACAAGATCAAATTAAAGCACTTGAAGAAATTCAAAGAGACATGACCTCTTCTTCTCGTATGGTGCGATTACTCCAAGGAGATGTGGGAAGTGGAAAAACCATCGTTGCTTTTTTATGTATGCTTCATGCCGTTGAAGCGGGGTACCAAGTTGCTTTATTAGCGCCTACAGAAATTTTAGCACGTCAACATTTTAGGACGATGGAAGAGTGGGCTAAATTAGTAAATGTAAGGCTTGGGCTTCTAATAGGGAAAGATACTTCAAAGCGTCGCCAAAAAATCTTCCACGACTTAGCAGAAGGTACAATCGATGTTATTGTTGGTACTCACGCTCTTATTCAACCTGAAGTTGAGTTTAAAAAACTAGGATTTATTGTTATTGATGAGCAGCACAGATTTGGCGTAGAGCAGAGATTTAAGTTATCAGAAAAAGGAGAAAATATTGATATCCTATCAATGACAGCAACCCCGATTCCACGAACGTTAATGTTGGCGACATTTGGTGATTTATCAAGTTCTTATTTGTACCAAAAACCAGCACATCGTAAAGATATTATTACAAAAACTTTACCTTTGTCACGTATGGAAGAAGTTATTATAGGTCTTAAGCGAGCATTGCATAAAGGGGATAAAATATATTGGGTTTGCCCTTTAATTGAAGAATCTGAAAGTCTTGATTTGGCGGCAGCTGAAGACAGGTTTTCAACGTTACAAGCTCTTTTCCCACAACAGGTTGGCTTGATTCACGGCCGTTTAAAAAGCCAGGAAAGAGAAGCAACGATGCAAGCTTTTATTGAAGGATCAATTAAAATACTTGTTGCTACGACTGTTATTGAGGTGGGCGTTCATGTTGAAGATGCTTCGATCATTATTATTGAGCATGCTGAGCGATTTGGATTAGCTCAACTCCATCAATTGCGAGGACGGATAGGAAGAGGGTCTCAAGAGTCATATTGTTTACTTCTTTACAATGACCCTCTCAACCCTATTGCTAAGTCACGTTTGAATGTCATGCGATCGACAACGGATGGGTTTAAAATTGCGGAAGAAGACTTAAAGCTTCGAGGAGGTGGAGAAATCTTTGGTATTAAGCAAAGTGGCATGCCGTCTTTTACGTTTTTTGATCCTATTGCTCACCAAGATTTGCTTATTCAGGCTCATGAAGATGCGCAAGCTATTCTCTCTCGAGATCCTCATTTAATTGGTCCTCAAGGTCAGACGTTACGTATTCTTTTACGTTTATTTGAAAAAGGACAGACTTTGACATACCTTAAGTCTGCTTAATAAAATAAATAAATCTTTATATTTCAATAGATTAAATTTATGCAGGATAAGATTTAAAAATTTTTAAGCAAGAATTCATCAATTTATTAAATCTTTTTCTTGACCATAGGCAAGATTCTCAGCACGATATGCAATTGTCATTAAATTAAGATAAAAATAAGGAACAGCTGAATGGAATCCTTGGAAGCAAAATTTGAACAAATGAAAACTTCATCATCTGCATCGACGTCCCGTATTCAACCCTATGTGCCAGCAGAGAAAAGTCTTCCCGAAATTACATTGAAGGCGACAATTTTAAGTATTTTTTTGGCTGTAATCATGGCAGGGTCAAATGCTTATTTAGGATTAAAGATAGGCATAACTGTTTCTGCTACTATTCCGGCAGCTGTTATTTCAATGACAATTCTTCGCTTTTTTCGGAATTCAAATATTTTAGAAAATAATATTGTGCAAACAGCCACATCGGCGGGAGAAGTAATTGCGGCAGCTGTTGTGTTTACCCTTCCTGCTCTTTTAATGATGGGATACTGGAAAGAATTTCCCTTTGGGACAACAACCGCTATTATTATCGTAGGGGGCTTGTTAGGTGTATTATTTTCCATACCTTTGCGTCGAGCTTATATCGTGGAAAATGAGGAACTTAAATTTCCTGAAGGAATTGCAACAGGAGAAGTCTTAAAGGTTGGGGATAGTGAAGCTCGTGAAGGAACAAAAGATTTATTAGCCGGTGGTTTATTAGCTGGTCTTGTGAAATTCGCTCAGTCAGGTCTTATGATCATGAGTGAAGGAGCGCATTATTGGTTTCAGACAACGCGTACTGTTTTTGGATTTGGCTCTGGTTTCTCTCTCGTTTTAGTAGGTGCCGGTTATATCGTAGGGGTTCAAGTTGGCGTAAGTATGTTAATTGGCGCTATTATTGCGTGGATGATAGCTGTTCCGTTATACGGCTTTTTATTTGGTCTTCCTGAGGCGTCTAGTGCTTATGAAATAGCTGTTACTATTTGGAATAAGAATATTAGAATGATAGGTGTTGGAACTATGGTTGTTGGTGGTGTTTGGACTTTGGTTTATCTTGTTAAGCCAATCGTTCAGGCCGTTAAATCTTCTATTGCAACTTTAAAAAAGACGAAATTAGGAGTTCAAGGTTCTTTGCTAAGAACAGAATATGATATTCCTATAAACTATGTTTTGATCGGAATAGCTATATTAACGATTCCATTGGCTTTTATTTTTCATCATATATTAACTCAAGCAGATATGCAGCTTCCGATAACAACTCATTTTGCAACGGTAGGTGTCGTCACTATCTTTGCAATTATTGTTGGTTTTTTATGTGCAGCAATCGCTGGCTATATGACAGGATTAGTCGGTTCTTCAAATAATCCTCTCTCGGGTGTTACTATCATGGCAATCCTTTTTATTTCTATGATTTTGCTTGTAATGTTAGGGACGCATATAGATTTTGGAACAAAAGGTGCGAATTCACTCGCTGCTGCAGCAATTGCTATTATTATAGGAGCCGTCATGGCTACAGCTGCAGCAATCAGTGGTGATAACTTACAAGATTTAAAATCGGGCCAAATTGTTGGTGCAACGCCTTGGAAACAACAAATTATGTTAATGCTTGGCGTGGTTGCAGGATCCCTCGTTATGGCGCCTATTCTTGAAGTTTTATACCAAGCTTATGGAATTGGTGATAGTTTACCACGTGAAGGGATGGACCCTGCGCAAGCCTTAGGAGCGCCAAAGGCTGCAATTATGGCAGCAATTGCAGAAGGGGTGTTTACACATTCCTTAGATTGGACAATGTTTAGCATTGGTGCCGTTCTTGCAATTGCATTTATCTTCCTTGATAGCATATTGAAAAAAGGAAATTCTACGTGGCGTCTTCCTGTATTAGCTGTGGCTTTAGGAATTTATATGCCTTTAGATATAACTATTCCTCTACTTGTGGGCGGCATTATTGCTTCATTATGTCAATCTAAAATAGCTAGAGAAAAAGCAAAATTTAAGGAAAAAGAATTTATCTACAAGCAAGAGCATGCAAATCGTAGAGGAATGCTTTTCTGTTCAGGATTGATCGCGGGTGAATCTATTATTGGGATTTTATTAGCGGTTCCGTTTGCGGCCTATCAAAGTACCGACGTGTTCAAGATAGCGCCCTCTGATTTTGAGCATATGGGCGTACTTTTGGGAGCTTTAACATTTGTAGGTATAAGTTATTATCTTTATAAGATTTCTTCGGATCTTTATAAAGGCTCAAAAACTTAAATCTAAATGGTCTCAAGTAAGCATTAGAAGTGCATGCGCCCGTAGCTCAGCTGGATAGAGCGTTGCCCTCCGGAGGCAAAGGCCAGGGGTTCGAATCCCTTCGGGCGCGCCAATTTATTAGAGATTAGGTCATTTTTGAACTTAATGAGTTAAAGTTTCATTGACAATTAAATGCCTTTCTTATATTACACCTCTATTGATTTGAAGCTTGTTTTAAATATTAGTTTGGTTACAAAAATATGACATCAACACATTCTGACGCAAGTCAACTAAAAGAAAATATAGATTCAAAAAAAGCTAACATAGGAATTATTGGGTTAGGATATGTGGGACTTCCTTTGGCCCATGCTTTTGTAAACAATTCTTTTTCTGTTCTAGGTTTTGATATTGATGAAACAAAAATAGAAAAGTTAAAAAATTCAAAGTCTTATATCAAGTATATCCCTGAAAGCCAAATAGCTGCAATGAATAATTCAGGAAAATTTAGGGTAACAACTGATTATGAGCGTTTGAAAGAAGTCGAAGTTATTATTATTTGCGTTCCAACGCCTCTCACAAAGCATCGTGAACCTGATATGAGTTATGTCGTAAGTACCGCTGAAGCCATAAAACCTCATCTGAAGAAGGGGCATCTTGTAATCTTGGAATCGACAACATATCCAGGAACAACAGAAGAAGTTTTAAAAACCATTTTGGAAAAGTCAGGGTTGGTTTGCGGGCAAGACTTTTTTTTGGGGTATTCTCCTGAACGTGAAGACCCAGGTAATATTAATTATAAAATTAGTACGATTCCTAAAGTTGTCGGTGGAGATGATGCGCATACTTTAGAAATGTGCATTGCTTTATATGGAAAAATTGCTGCTGGAGTTGTGCCAGTTTCCTCAGTCAGGACAGCAGAAGCTGTTAAATTAACAGAAAATATTTTTCGTAGCGTCAATATAGCCCTTGTTAATGAATTAAAAATTGTTTTCGAAGAAATGGGGATCGATGTTTGGGAAGTAATTGAGGCTGCAAAGAGTAAACCGTTTGGTTATATGCCTTTTTATCCTGGTCCAGGATTAGGCGGGCATTGTATTCCTATTGACCCATTTTATTTAACATGGAAAGCTCATGAGTACGGGGTTTCAACGCGCTTTATTGAACTTGCTGGGCAAATTAACACAAGTATGCCATTAAGAATAGTTCAACGGCTTGCTGAGGCCTTGGATGAGCGTTTTTCTCGCGGACTAAGAGGCGCAAAACTTTTAATTTTAGGAATTGCCTATAAAAAAAATGTTGATGATATGCGCGAAAGTCCTGCTCTTGAGATTATGGAAATTTTAAAAGGAAGATCAGCAGAAATATCATATTATGATCCTTTTATTCCTGAAATTGAAAAAACAAGGGAACACATGGAACTTGCTGGCATGAAAAGCATAGAATGCACAGCTAAAGAACTTGAGAAGATGGATGCTGTAATCATTTGTTCAGATCATGACAATGTTGATTATAATTTTATTGTCGAAAATAGTCGTCTTGTGATTGATACACGCAATGCAACAAAAGCCGTGAAGCATCATCGAGATCGTATTTTTAAGGCTTAAGGAGAAAGAGTTGTGGTCCCTAAAATTGCAGTCCTAGGATGCGGATACTGGGGTAAAAATCATGTTCGTAATTTTGCTGAGCTTGGTGTTTTACATTCTGTTTGCGATCCAAACAATGAACTCGCAAAAAAGTTTGCTCAAGAATATAGTGTTTCTGCTTACTCATTTGAAGAAATTTTAAATGATCCGACATGTGATGGTATTGTTATAGCAACCCCAGCAATTTTACATGCATCTCTTGCGCAAGAAGCACTCAAGGCAGGGAAACATGTATTTGTTGAGAAGCCCTTAACTTTAGATATCTCTGAAGCACAAGATCTATGCTTGCTTGCTCAGGAACGTCAGCAAATATTAATGGTTGGCCATATCCTACAATACCATAAGGCTTACTTAAAACTTAAGGAGCTCGTAAAATTAGGAAAGTTAGGCAAGCTTCAGTATATTTATTCAAATCGCCTTAACTTAGGTAAAATCCGTACAGAAGAGAATATTTGGTGGAATATAGCGCCTCATGATGTTTCTATGATTTTAGGAATTGTAAATGAGATGCCCACAACTGTGTATGCAACAGGAGCTGCCTATCTAAGTTCTCAAATACACGATATAGCAACTGCTCATATTAATTTTGAAAGTGGTGTCCAAGCGCATATTCATGTTTCATGGTTACATCCTTTTAAGCAACAAGTACTCGTTGTAGTAGGTGATAAAGGAATGGCCGTCTTTGATGATTGTTTGCCTTGGGATCAGAAGTTAGCTTTTTATGATAGTCAGGTGGTTTCTCGTCAAGGAGTCTTAGAAGCTATCAAAGGTGAGCAAAAATTTATTTCTCTAGAACCTGACGAACCTTTAAAAAGAGAATGTTTAGCCTTTATAGAAGCAATTAAAACTGGCAAACCTCCTGTAACGGATGGAGAAGAAGGCTTAAGGGTCTTGCAAGTATTAACTGCAGCTCAACAATCTATGGATTTGCAAAAAATGGTGGACTTAAAAAACGTACAATCTAACGACTATTTTTCTCACGAATCTGCTTATGTTGATGAGGGGGCGCGTATAGGTAAAGGAACTAAAATATGGCATTTTAGCCATATTTTAAAAGATACAGAGATTGGTGAAGAAGTTGTTATTGGACAAAATGTGATGATTGGTCCAGATGTTAAAGTTGGCAATCGTTGTAAAATTCAAAATAATGTTAGTCTATATAAAGGAACTGTTCTTGAAGAAGGCGTTTTCTGTGGGCCTTCTAGTGTTTTTACAAATGTTAATACACCGCGAGCAGAAATTGAACGTAAAGATGAATTTCTACCAACTGTTATTAAACGAGGAGCAACAATAGGTGCTAACGCGACGATAGTTTGTGGAAATACAATTGGTGCTTATAGCCTTATCGCTGCTGGTGCAGTTGTTACAAAAGAGGTTCCTGCACATGGACTTATGGCTGGAGTGCCAGCAAGAAGAATAGGGTGGGTTAGCCACGCAGGTGAAGTTTTAGGGAATGATCTTAAATGTCCACGTGAAGGGCGCCGTTATCGACAAGTTGATGAACATACTTTGGAGGAGATTTAAATGAATCCTAATATACTTAAGCTAAACGTTACTCCTCCTGCTTCAAAGATTCATTTTATTGATCTTGAGGCTCAACAAGCAAAAATCCGCTCTCAAGTTGATAAAGCAATCAAGCAAGTTCTTGATCATGGGATATACATTATGGGACCTGAAATTGCTGAATTTGAAAGCGCATTAAATACGTTTTGCGGCGTAAAAAACAGTCTTTCATGTTCAAATGGAACAGATGCACTAGCTTTTGGTTTAATGGCTTTTGATGTCAAGCCAGGAGATGCTATTTTTGTTCCTTCATTTACTTTTGCTGCTACAGCAGAAGTCGTCACTTGGTTTGGCGCTATACCAATATTCATTGATGTTCTTGAAGATACTTTTAATATGGATCCAAAGAGCCTTGAAAAAGGCATTAATCTTGCCAAGAAGTTATCTCTTAAACCTGTAGGCGTTATTCCAGTAGATCTTTTCGGACTTCCTGCAGATTATGATGCAATTGAACCTATTGCGAAAGCTAATTCTTTATGGATTATGGCAGATGCTGCGCAAAGCTTTGGAGCTTCTTATAAAGGGCGTAAAGTGGGTACTTTAGGGGATATTGCAACAACAAGCTTTTTTCCTGCAAAACCTTTAGGTTGTTATGGCGATGGTGGTGCTGTTTTTACGAATAATGATGAATATGCGACAGTTATGCGCTCAATTCGTGTTCATGGACAAGGAAGTGATAAATATGATAATGTCAGAATTGGGATGAATGGACGCTTAGATACGTTACAAGCTGCTGTTCTTTTACAAAAACTTGCTATTTTTCCTGAAGAAATTGAGGCACGTAACCAAATTGCTCAACGTTATCAAGCAGGTTTACAAGATATTGTCAAAACCCCTTCTGTGCCTCAAGGATTAACCTCAGTTTGGGCACAATACACCGTACAACTACCTAAGAATATTGATCGCAAGTCTTTTATGTCTAAACTTCAAGAAGCTAAAGTTCCTTCGGTTGTGTATTATGTGAAACCGCTTCACTTGCAAACAGCCTATAAAGAATACCCATCTGTGGATGGTACGTTGCCTGTTTCAGAAAAATTATCTGAATGTGTGCTTAGTCTGCCAATGCATCCCTATCTAGAAGAAAATGTACAAGATTATATCATAGAAACTTTTCGTCACTTAATAGGTTAGGGCCTAAGGTGTGCGGTTTAAACGCGATTCTGACTGAAAAAGGGGCCTCAGCACCTTTTTTTATGATTGAAAAGATGCACGCACAAATTCCTCATCGAGGACCCGATGGAGAAGGGTTTTTATCATGGTCTTCAAATCGGAAAATCGAAATTGATCATGAGTTCAAACAATTAACAGAGGGGCAGTTACTTTTTTCTCACCGTCGGCTTGCAATTCAAGATACTTTTTCTCGTTCGATGCAGCCTATGGCTAATAATAATAAAACTTTATTTATCATTTTTAATGGTGAAATCTATAATTTTATTGAAATTCGTCAATCTTTAGAAAAATTAGGTTATTCTTTTAAAACAAATTCTGATACGGAAGTTTTATTAAAAGCGTATGAAGTTTGGGGAAAAGATATTTTACCCAAACTAGTAGGTATGTTTAGTTTTCTTATTCTAGATTTGAGAAAATTCTGTCTCTTTATTGCCAGAGATGCCTTTGGCATCAAACCGCTCTATTATAGTTATAAAAATGGAAGATATTTTTTCGCTTCAGAACTTAATTCTTTGATATGTTTAGATAATATATCGCGTAAAGTTTACCCTAAAGCATTATACGATTATTTAAGATTTGGCTTAACCAACCACTCTGAAGATACATTGTTTGAAGATATAAAACAATTTCCTGCAGCACATTATGCGGAATTAAACCTTATAACTCCGAAACTTGAAATGGTTAGATATTGGACGCCGCAACAGTCCCAGAGTAATTATACAAGAGAAGAAGCTGCAAAAAAATTGCAGGACATGTTTCTCAAAAATATTGAATTACATTTAAGAAGTGATGTCCCTGTCGGTGCAGCGCTTTCAGGAGGAATTGATTCTTCAGCTATTGTTATGGGAATGAGAACTGTTGGGGGAGATTCATTAGATATTAAAACCTTCAGTTATTGTGCTCGAGAATCAAATTATAATGAAGAGTTTTGGGTAGATCGTGTTGTTCAAGAATCAGCAGTAGAAAATTTTAAAGTATTATTCATACCTGAAACTTTTAACGCTGATATAGAATCTTTAATAAAAGTTCAAGGAGAGCCGTTCGGAAGTACAAGTATTTATGCGCAATACAAGGTTTTTGAATTAGCGAAAAAAAATGGCATTAAAGTAATGTTGGATGGGCAAGGAGCAGATGAACTTTTAGGAGGATATCGTCCCTATTTATCAAACAGATTGGCAACTCTTATAAAACAAGGGAATTTCCATAAAGTTGTTCAATTTTTAACATCAGTGTTACATTTACCGGATATAAGTATAAAGAAATTTTTATTACAAACTGGATCTCATTTTATACCAAGTTTTTTAGAAAATTTTGCAAGAGATATAAGTGGACAATCTTTTATGCCATCATGGATGGAAGAAAAATGGTTTATTAGCCAAGGTCTTTGTTCAAATGTTTCGATTAATTCTGAAAAAGAACTTAAGTCTTCGCTTATAAACAGTCTTACCAAGAGTGTGTTACCTGCTTTATTAAGATACGAAGATCATAATTCTATGCACTTCTCTATTGAAAGTAGAGTTCCGTTTTTAACAACGGAGTTTGCAGATTTTATTTATTCTTTAGATGATAGCTTTTTAATTTCAGATACTGCCGAGACAAAATCTATTTTCCGTCAAGCTATGAGAGGGCTTGTGCCTGAAGATATATTAAACCGACGTGATAAAATAGGTTTTAAAACTCCGGAACAAACTTGGCTGAAAACAATATGGAATTGGGGAAAAGATAGCTTCAATAGAGACTTATTCTACCAAATACCTAGTTTAAATCATAAAGTGGTATTAGAACAATTAGAGACAGCAACGAAAAATAATTCAGAATTAGATTTTAAATATTGGCGATGGATTAATCTTATAAAATGGTCAGAAATATATAATGTCAAATTCACTTAATCGTGGAGAGATTTTTTATTTATGCTTGGAACCTGTTCGTGAAGGCCATGCCTCTTACACGCATGTAATAGAAATAATCCAAGGACTGGAAAAATTAGGATGGAAGATAAAACTTTTTAGACCTTCATATAGTGACAGTGAATTACCGTCTTTTTTTACACGTATTAAAGAAATATTGAAAACACAATGGTCACTTGTTTACTCAAAAGGTCGTCCAGACCTACTCTATATTCGTTGCCATCCATTTGGTTTTGTTGTTGCTTTGTGGGCTAAATGGAAGAGGTTAAAGGTAATACAAGAAGTGAATGGACCTTATGAAGATCTTTTTATTGCTTGGCCTTGGACTCGTAACTTTACCTCCTTTTTTAAAATGTTGTATCGTAGACAATTTCAATGGGCAAATCATGTTATTGTTGTGACTGAAGGCTTAAAAGAATTTATTAAAAAAGAAGCAAAACATGAGCGCGTAACAGTTATTTCCAATGGTGTAAATACAAATCTTTTTAATCGAAATGCTAAAACAAATTATGCTCTTCCAGATCAATTTGTCGTTTTTTTTGGTACTTTTTCAAGATGGCATGGAATCCCCTTATTATTAAACTCGGTAGATATGCCTGCCTGGCCTCAAAAAGTAAAGTTGGTATTTATTGGAGATGGCGTTGAGAAAATTCTTGTAGAAAATAAAGCTAAAATTTCTGATAGAGTAATATATCTTGGCCGTAAGCCCTATAAAGAAGTAGGTGGTATTGTTGCAAAAGCAATTGCTGGACTTATACCAGTTCAAAATATACAAGATAGAGCCTTAACCGGCCTTTCTCCACTTAAGCTTTTTGAAACTATCGCATGCGAAATCCCCGTCATAGTAAGTGATCAACCTGAGCAAACTGCGTTCGTCAAAGAAAATAAATGTGGTTGGATTGTAAAGGAGCAAACACCAGAAGCATGGGCTAAAGCTGTAAAAATAGCGACTGATAAAAATATGTCTTCCTCAATTAAAATTTCAAAAAAAATCATAACTTCGCTTTCATGGTCTGAAAAAGCAAAAATTACAGATAAAATTATAATAAATTGTCTTTCTTAAATTTTTGAAACATTTTATTTTGGTAGAAAAGTTTTAAAGAAGGCAAATTTATTAAAACCCTCTTTCCTTATTGGTCATAAAAATATATATTAAATTTTTAGTAAGTTTTAAACTTTAATAGAGATCGTTTATGTTTAGAGAAATAAAGGATAAATTCCATAAAACTTGCCGTGTTTTTGCGGCGGGACTTTTGCTTTCCACTCTTTACTCTAAGACATCTATTGCTGTGGAAAATCCCTTAGAAAATAGATATTCATCTTCTATTGTAGCGACAAAAATAATATACTTTTTATCGCATTTTTTCCCTGTTTTACATAGTCTCTTAGAAAATATGCTTCCTAAGCATATTAATGATAATCAACAACTTTTGTATTCCTTTGGGAATTTCAAAGGAGGCATATCTTCTTCGTCAGGTTTGTCTTCAGTTGGCGGAAAATATAAAAATTCTCAATTTTCTCTCCATGATTTAAAGCCTCGTTTAATAAGTTTTAGCCCATCATTGAGTTCATCTTGTGTAGAATCTTCTGTTTTTGTAGGTTCTCTCGAATCAAAATACCAAAATATTGATAGTAATTCATCTCGTAATGAGACATTTATTCCTAACTTAGGGCATTTTTATTCTCCAATGAAAAATTTTCTTCCTTTCCATGAAAAAAGGCGCGAAAATTTTATCTCAGAATACATACCAATAACAAAACAAGGCTTTAGTTATGTAAGCAATGAAACTCACGAAACAAAAAGTAAGGTTTCTTTTTCATCTTATGACAGTATGTTGATTACAGCTAAGAATTTAAGTTCTAATTTACTAACAAAAACAAAAGAAACTAAGCAGGATCTGCCTTTTGAGAGTATTAACGATCAATCCAAAGAGCAGGAAAATTTTAAAGTTAAGCCCAACAATCAACATGTAAATGAGTTTCCAATTAAATCCATTGTGGCAGAAGTACAAGAGCATCATTTAGAAAATAGAACAGAAGAAACGGTTTATGTAAAAGAGCAGTCTCAGACTACATCCAGAGTTGATACTCTAGCTGAACTATCGAAAATGAGTGAACTTCAACCAGAGCAAAGACCAAACAATCAGAATGAAAAAAGAAGTGAGCTGAAAATTGAAAGGAACTTTGATACAACACAGAAGCTTTCTTTAGAAAAAGAGGTCGTTGCCACTGTTAAAGAAGCATCGCCTTCAAAATCGTTTAAGAATGCTGCTGCCTCTTGGGCTGCCAACTTATCGCCAGAGAGAAAGAGATTGTCTCCTTTACCTGCTAAAGCCCCTAAAAAAAAATCACTTGCTCCTCATCAATTGCCTTTTAAAATTGAATTTGAGTCGGCTGAGAAACAATCTCATATAGAGGGATTTACTCCACCCCCACCGCCAATGGTTAGGCTGCTCTCTCAACCCCAGCTTAGAAATGATAAATCATCCATAAACCATGTAAAAGAATTGGATCTGGCATTACAAAAAGGGGGATTAAAATTACCTAAAGAATCAGGAATTTTATTGGCATTACAAAAGCTTGTTAAAGATCAGAAACTAAAAGTAGAGGAAGTTCAGAATTTAGTTGTTAAGTTGTCTGAACAGGTCAGCAGGCTTGTTGAGAGAGTTTTTAAATTTACAATAAAAGAATCTGAAGATTATATATTACGTCTTATTCAACCTCATCACAATATAGAGACGTTTATCAATTTTAGCCAGGGTTTTAAGGAGATAGCAGAAGCTACTCTAGCATTATGGCGAACTAAACTGTTGACTGATTACATTGAGAAAGGCGAGCAAGAATTATCTAAAAAGCAATCTCTGTTAGAACAGGAAATTATCTCGTTAATCAATAAGGTAGTTATGGAGCGTTTTGAACAGGCCATTAATCCTGAACTTGGTTCCCAACTAAAGAGAAATGCTAAAATTATTATTACTCCTACAGTTCAAAATAGTCCTTTATATGAGTCAGGAATGTTTTCAAGCGTGCAGAAGAAAGAAATACTTGCACAAGTTTTTAAGCTACTCGTTTCAGATTCTTCATTTAAATTACCGACGCTTACAAACTCCCAGGGAAATCCAAGTATTGATACTGATGAATTAAAAAAACAAATTCAACCTTATATGGTGCTTGCTGTAGGACAACTTTATGGAACAAATCTGGCTGCACGTTTGAGTTCAAACATTGTTCAGTCAGACGATGACGTATCTGAAAGTCTTACTCCTTCAATACTTAGTTCAGTTTCGGCCGAAGACATCCTTAAACAGTTAGATTCTTGGTTAACAGATAAATTGCTCGGACTTTTGCCTGGAAATAGTCTAGAAGAGAAGCTTAATTTTTGGTTTAGTATTGCTGATCAAGACAGAACTCTTTCGGTTATTAGACTTAACTTGAAAAAGGCACAAAATCCACGGGAGTTTGCTGAACTAAAAGACGAGGAAGAAAAAGTTAATAAGAGAACTTATCAAGGAATAATGCAAAGCATCTTTATAGAACTTGGTGCACAAAAATTTTCTGGTTCAGAACTTCAATTACAAGATGCTTTATACAGGGATGTAAAGCGTTTGATCGAAGATTATTTACATTCAAAGGACGGATTTCTTGATGCCATTCGAAGAACAGATCAAGGTTGGAAGAAAGCTAACACTGCTCTTGAAATGTTTAAATTAGTAAGTAGGATTGCTAATAAAAAAAGATATGTGATCAAAGCTAGAGCTAATGGAACTAGCAAGTCTGTTGAAACGCCTATGTTAGAAGTGCCAAATTTTGTTTTCCTATTTTCACTTCCTTCTTGGAGGGCTTTGAAAGATCTTTTGAAGAAAAATGAAGAAACTAAGAGGTTAAAAGAAGAAAGAGAACAACTTCAAAAACAACTACTTGTAAAGAAATTGAGTCAACTTTTTCTCAAAGAAGAATTACGAGATATTGCTAAATCATCTGAGCAAATAGCAGAAGATGAAAAAGAAAACTTACCGATAAAAAGAGTTCAAACTACACAGACTGTTTCTGCAGAAATTACTTCTAGTAAAGAAAATAGTCAGGCTGATTTATCTCCATCATCAAAAAAACATCTTTCTCGACAAGAAAAAGGAAGTCCACTTAAAACTTCTTCTTCCCCTCTAAAGCCAATCGATCTTAATATGATTGCTGCTCCGCCTCCACCCCCTCTTCCTCGAAAATCTAAAATTAAAACTATAAATCCAGAAGTCAAAATAAAACAAGATTTACAAAAACTTTTGGAAGAAAGAGGGCTTACTGTTAAACCAACAAGTGCACTTTTAACATTTCTTGTTCAATATAAATTAACTAACCATCAGAGTTCTTCATCTAGAATCGTAGAGAAATTTTTCAATGAATCTAGAAAAATTTTCTATCAAGTGATAGGTGTAACCGATGAAAAACAAGCTTATGAAAAGTTTGCTTCTCAATTAGGTTTGGAAAATTCCAACGATTTTGTTCAACGGCTAACCCAAAATCTTGATAAAGAACTTCAGAACTATTTTTTGACATTCTTAACAGTAGAAAATATAGAATCAATCTTAACGAATGGCAATCTTACGTCGGAATCATTAAAATTATTCAATAAAACATTTCTTGAGAAAGCACGGACATTTTTAGAGCTCAATTTTAAACAAGCATTAAAACAATTTGAGATTGAAAACGAAACCGATGGTGTAAACCAATTAATTCTCTTTCTTAAAGATGATGCTCTAAAGGCTTACACTTGTAGTAACGAAGAAAAGCTTAACTTAGTTCTTGGAACATTTGCTTATACTTTAGCTGCAAGAGAGCAAGATCACAGTTTTTCTTTCCCTTCTAAAAAATATAAAAAATCTAAAGAAAATAAAGGTCAATTCGTCTTAAATATTGAGGCGTTTAAGCCAGTATTAGTAAAGTTTTTAAATAAGGTTATTATTAAAAAATTCAACGGAGAACAACCCTCTATTGAAATTCCTACTTATGTTGAAGACATAGAAATTGAACCTTCTAAAGTGCTTCCTTGCTTGGGAGATTTTTTTGTAATGGAAGCCTTTAAGAATTTAGACGGAGAAACTCAAGAATTAAAGATAAATAATTTAATTAAGGATGGTTCAAAGAAAAATAGGTCCTTAATAGATAATATTTTTAAATCATTATTCTTGAAGAGTTGTGCTTATAAAACCGCTGAAGGTATAGAAGATAAGATTATTTTTACGCAAGATATAACTAAAGGACTTAAAGGAGTCATTATAGAACGTTATAAAGGATTTGCAGCTTCTTTAGATGGTAGTTGTCGATCCATAATGCTTCGAAGTGCGGATCCTTTCAGTTTATTTACGGACCTAATAAAAAATCAATTAGGTACTCTTAAAAATAGCCCTAAAACCCATACATTGTCTATGTTCAGCCATAAAGATGATAAAAAGATAGAGATGAAAGAAATTATAAGTTCTTTTGATATTCTTTTATCCTTACCTATCTTATGGGAAAATAAGAAAAACCTTGAACTTAGAAAACAACGCGAAGTAGAAGAACAACGTTTAAAAGAATTAACTATGGCACGTCGTGTTCAAACACTTCAAAAATTTATTCAGTCTGAATTAGAAATTCAAAGTTAATTTTCGACTATTTATAATGAAATCTCTTAAAATGAGAATCTTCTTGTCAATATCAAATAGCAAGGCTACGTTTAAGAAAAATAAATAGAGGTTCCCTATGGATATTATCATTGTTCCAATCCTTGAACTTATGCATACGTTGTTGCATCTCTATGTTTGGGTGCTTATTGCAAGCGTTATTTTAAGTTGGCTTATTTCATTCCAAATTATTAATATGCATAGCAGGGTTGTTGCTGTAATAGGCGAAGCATTGTATCGTCTTACAGAGCCATTTCTATCTCTGCTTCGTCGTTTCATCCCTGGCATAGGCGGGTTTGATTTTACGCCTATGATCGCTATTTTTATTCTTGTGTTTTTGCAAAATATTATTGCAAGACTTATTTTAAAATTTATTGGGATTTCTTAAGAAATTTTTAGATACGTATGAGACCTGTTTTACTAGATAGCCGCTCTTTAGCAGCGCAACTTAAGGACAAACTTAAGAAGCGTATTGAAGAATTACATAAGAAAAAGGGAATAACGCCTGAATTAGCTGTTATTAGAGTAGGAGATAATCTTGCAAGTAAAAGCTATGTTGCTTCAAAATGCAGACAGTGCCAAGAAATAGGCATCCGCTCTACAGAACATTATTTATCTTCCACGGCTTCAGCAGACACCCTTTTAGAATCAATTCAACAGCTTAACCTTACAAATACGGTTCATGGAATTCTTTTACAGCTTCCTTTGCCACAACATTTGGATACATTTAAACTTATTCAATCAATTGATCCTATTAAAGATGTGGATGGCCTTCATCCTCATAATTTAGGCGCCTTAAGTCTTGGGCAGCCAACGATTATACCATGCACTCCTAAAGGCTGTTTGACTTTGCTAAAAAACCATCGAGAGAATATTAAAGGACTACATGTTGTCATTGTTGGGCGCTCTATTCTGGTCGGTCGCCCTCTTGCAATGTTATTATTGAAAGAAGACTGCAGTGTCACAGTCGTACATTCAAAAAGTCAGAATATTCGAGAAATTACAAAAACGGCAGATATCTTGATCGCGGCTGTTGGCCAACCTCGTTTTATACAAAAGGATTGGGTTAAACCAGGTGTAATTGTATTAGATGTCGGCATTAATCATATTTTGGGACAGAATGGCGAGGTTGAAATAGTGGGAGATGTAGATTTTGAGAATGTCTCTCAAATTGTCAGTGCAATTACGCCAGTGCCAGGTGGAATAGGTCCTATGACAGTCGTTTCATTACTTGAAAATACTGTTGAAGCAGCGATAAAACAAACCTCAGTAGAATAAATTATTTTAAAAAATTAATATTGCCCCCTTGTAATATATTTTTGGCTTCTTATATCAACATTGTAAGGCCCCTAACCAACAGTGGAGATAAAGGATGAAAAAGAGTTTAAAATTAGCATTTTATGCAGCATTCATTTCTTTTGTAACAATGAATACGCTTCAAGCAATTGACCCAAATATCATTTCTGAAGACGTTACAAATGCTCAGGTAAAAACAACCCTCAAGGTTACTGAGCAAGATGAGACAAAAGACGCCTCTTCAAAAGGAGCAACATTTGATACGAAAGAAATTTTAGGAACTGCTGCTAAAGCTGCATATAAAAGCTTTAGCCTAGATGAGCTTAAAAAAGTTGCTTCCAAAACATATCAAAATATTAAGGATGATTTTGAAGAGATTAAAGCACAAGGAAAAGGCTTCTTTAGTAAAGTTTTCTCAGTCGTAAAAAATATTGCAAGTGGAATTATTGAATATGTTGGTCCGATTGTAAAAAATATAGTTAAGGAAGTTGGGCCAGTTGTTTTAAAAGCCGCGGCGACCTTTGCGATTCAGGCTATTATTATTGCCGTATAACACCTAAATAAGTTCCCCCGTGTAAGCCCTCTGGTTCATCAGAGGGCTCTTTTTTGAGCATTAATTTTTGTACGTATTTAGATTTTTTAATTATGCATCTTAAAAAATGGATAGATCTAAAAGTTAATTGTTGCCAAGAAACGTTTCTATTTTTTCAAAGATTATTGAGCCTGCTTTTCCATCACCATAATCTTTAATGCTTTGTTGGGGCAAGACATATTGAGGAACACTCCATAAACGATTCCAACCATTTGTGATTGTCTCAGTCCATTCAGTTTCAGAACGCATTGTAATACATGGTTTTTGATGAAAATAGGCTTCTTTTTGTAGGCCGCCTGAGTCGGTACAAACTAAAGATGAGAAGTGTAGTAGACTATGCATATCTTGATAATTCAAAGGATCAATAACTTTAATTAAATCAAAAATTTCAGCTTTAACTAGGCTTTTAGTTCTTGGGTGTATAGGCCATACTATTTGCAGGCTATGATTTTTACTATACTCAATAATGTAATTTAATAAATTTTCAAGATGTTCTTTATTTGCCGTACTTTCTTGACGATGCAAAGTCAGAACAATATATGATTTTTCTTTTAGTTCAAATCTAAGGAGTATTTTCTTCGAGATTTTCTCTATAGCGAATAATGTAGCATCATGCATAACATCTCCAACATGAAACACATTTTTCGTAATTCCCTCTTGCGATAGGTTTTCTACAGCTTTAAGAGTGGGACAAAACAGAAGAGAGCTGACATGATCAGATAATACTCGATTGATTTCTTCAGGCATTAAAGGATTAAAAGAGCGAAGTCCTGCTTCAATATGCGCAATAGGAATGTGAAGTTTTGAAGCAGCAAGAGCACCAGCAAGAGTAGAGTTAGTATCTCCATAAATTAAAACAAGAGAAGGTAATTCTTGAAGCATAATTTCTTCAAGCTTTTCGAGCATAAGCCCTGTCATAGCACCATGAGACAAACTATGAATATCAAGGTAGTACCTAGGTTGGGGAATATTCAATTGTTCAAAAAAAACATCTGACATGTTAGAATCAAAATGTTGTCCAGTATGAACAATTATTTCTTCAATTAAGGGATGGCCTTTAAAAAATCTAGAAAGAACAGCAGCTTTAATAAATTGAGGGCGTGCTCCTATAATGGTTAATATCTTTTTTTTCATACGTTTTATATAATCCCATTAAAACATTTTAACAAATTTTTATTAAGCAAAACTTGGCTTAAAGGTGTTAAACCAAGTTTGCAAAGAAAGTACACCCCACAAATCACGTGTGAAGCCTTGATCATTACTCAAAAGGGTTTCAAGATAATTTTTATCGAATAAATTATTAGAAGATGAATTTATTAATATATCATGTAAGAAAGATTTAAGTTCCTTTTTTGCCCAAAGATCTAAGGGGACAGGGAATCCCTTTTTATCAGTTCTATTTAGTACTTTTGGTGGCAAATATGGGGATATAGCTTTGGTAAAAATATACTTCATCTTACCATTTTTTATCTTAAGTGAATCTGGAATACTAAAAGCATATTCAACGAGACGGTAATCAAGTAAAGGAACACGTGATTCAATACTATGAGCCATACTCATTCGATCTTCTACATGTAACAACGATTGTAAATGCGTTTTAAGATCGAAATACATATTTTGACTGAAAAGAGAAGACTCAAAACGTGTTCCATAAATTGAAACAAAATCATCATAAATTCGTTCTGGGTTAACGGAAAAATCATAGTTTAAAAAGTTAGAAGACGGCTTAAAACGATTTATTAAATGATAATATCGAGCACTAGAATCTTCAAAAAGACCTTTTGACCAGAAAGTTTTTAGCATAGGAACGTAACTTGATAAAACACCTAAATTTTTCTCAAGCTCGCTTAAATTACTCGAGACACTATTTGATGAAGATTTTGGAAGTATTGCCCTTTTAATACTTTGTTCCAGTGCAAAAATGAGATAACGTGCATAACCTCCAAATATTTCATCCCCGCCTTGTCCACCAACTACAACTCTTAAATGTTTAGAGACTTCTTTAGAAATTAAAAACTGTGGGAAAACACCAGGGCCTGCAGTCGGTTCATCCATATGCCAAATTATTTTTTGTAAATATTGGATAAATTCATGAGCAGAGATATATTTAATTATATGTTCTGTGTTCGTTGCTTTGGCAACTTCTGCTGCATATTCTGTTTCATCGTAAGCACTTCCTTCTTGAAAAGCGCCTGTGAAAACTTTCAAATTCATTTGAGGGAAATGAGCGTGCATTAAACAAGTGACAGCTGAAGAATCTAAACCTCCTGATAAGTAGGCACCGACAGGTACATCTGAAGTCATATGAATTTTTACGGCGTCTGAAATTAACCATTGCAATTCATCCACAATTTCTTCTTCAGACTTACTATTGTTTTGTTCTTGAGGTACATCCCAAAATTGGTATATTTTTAAACCTTTATCAGGCGAAAAAATCATATTATAGCCGGGTTCGAGCTTGTAAATATTTTCAAAAAGGGTCTTATTCCTAAGAGTAAATTGAAAAGTTAAATATTCCTCTAAAGCAGGTTTACAAACGATAGGTGCTATAATTTCGGTTGCTAGAATTGATTTAATTTCTGATGCAAAAAGAAAATATTCGCCATCATAACAGTAATAAAAAGGTTTAATTCCTAAACGATCACGTGAACAAAAAAGAATATTTTGCTTTTTATTGTACAAAGCAAAAGCCCACATTCCATTAAAATATTTTACGCACTCTTCTCCCCAGTGAAGATATGCCTTCAATATAACTTCAGTATCAGAGTTTGTTCTAAAAAAATATCCCTCTTGAATTAATAAAGATTTAATTTCTTTATAATTAAAAATGCAGCCATTAAAGATGATCTGATTACCTGATTCCTGACAAGCCATAGGTTGTTGAGAATGACCCGGATCAATGATGGATAAAAGAACATGACCTAAGCCAATGTTTTTATTTGGAGTGACAAAGGTACCTTGTCCATCAGGTCCCCGATAAGGAATAGCTTGGAGCATTCGATTTAAAAGTGATGAAATATCTTTATCTAAAGAATGCTTAGAATAAACGCCTGCAATACCGCACATATTTTTATATCTCTAATTCTGCATATAAAGTTAATAATTTATTTTCTTGAACTTCCCAACCAATTTCTGCTTCTGCTCGTGTAAAATTTATCAAAGGAAAGAACTTATTATTTTTAAGCTTTAGCATATCTTTGATTGCTTCTGCTATATTTAATGGAGTAGACATGCAATATGTTTTTCCAATTTTAAAACCGTCAACAAACTTTATAAGTTCTGGAAGTTTAGATGCACAAATGGGGACACCTACATGAATATATTCAAATAATTTATTAGGCGTGCAATAGTAATTATTTAAAATCTTATCTCCTAAGTAAGGTATGATTCCCAAATCCGCTCTTTTCAATATTGCCATTAATTCATTTTGTGGAACCCAGTCATGAAAAAAAACATTGTTTAGTTTATTTTTTATGACCATTTTTTGAAGTGATTTTTTTAAAGAACCTTCACCAAGAAAGAGTAAATTTGCTTCTGTTTTTAAATACTCAAAAGCTAAAATTAAATTTTCTAAGTTTCTTCCTTTGACCAAGCTACCTTGGAAAAGAATTAAGGGTTTCTGCTTGATAGATGAAGGTAAGCAAGTTATAAGGTCAAGTTTTGAAGTTTTTTTAGATTTATGTATGCCATAGGAATTTAAAATAGTAATTATTTTAGATGGCGCAATTTTTTGGATTAGGATGCTCTTGATGCTATCATTAACAGCAATGACAGCATCAACTTTTTTACACAGTCTTTGCTCTAATTTGTCCCAAGAAGAAGTTTCTAATTTTAAAAAAAATTGTCCGCCCCAAAGTTCATGTGAATCATATATAATTTTTTTGATATTAAGACGTCGTTTTATAATACATGCAGCTTCTAAAGTTGATAAATCATGAGCATGTATATAATCAAAATGTTCAGTTGGAACATTCTTAAGAAAATAGTTATTTAGATTATGCGTTTCAATGTAACGTCGATAAATAAATTTTATAAAATTTAAAAAAATTGAAGGTAATAAAGAAAGGAAAAATTTTAAAATTAATCGGTTCTGTTGAGAAGTTTGTTTTAAAGGTTCTCGAATGATACGTACAGATGGGTTTAATATACCTTTAAAATCATCCTGGATGGGAACAGTTAAAAGAACAACCTTATAATGATTATTTATTAGGGTGTTTAATTGAGCAATAATTCTACGATCAATTGAAAAACTGTGAGCAGAAAGAACTAAAATTTTTTTCATTTATCTCGCTATACAAAGATCAAAGAACGTAAGCCACATAATATTATTTGTATGTCCTAAAGAGCAATAAGTTCACCAATTTTCAAAAAGGCATTCCTTAAAAGACAAGAATTTTACTATCATACAAGTATCTTAGTGACAATCTGAAAATTATGCTTTTGAAGCAGAAGTTTTGTAGGTGATAAGATATCAAAAAATAGTTTAAAATATTTTAATATTAAATTGTATAAAAAGTATATATTATTTAATATTAATACATAAAATGGAAAAAGAATTTCTATAGTATTGTTTAAATATGTATTTTTGAATAATTATGAAAATATTTCTTTAATTATTTTTGTTCTGAAGTCATTATTTATTAAAAATTTTCTTGCTTAGATAGTTGATCTAGTATAAATTTCCCTAATTAAATTAGGTTCTTATTTATTGCTGCATTCTACTTTAGTTTAGAAAATAGAAATTATAATTATCATGAAGCACTTATATAGGCTTGAAAGCGAATCAATCAATATTTTACGTGAAGTGGTAGCTCAGTGTAAAAACCCAGTAATGCTTTATTCTATCGGTAAAGATAGTAGTGTTATGTTACATTTAGCATTAAAAGCATTTTATCCTTCCAAACCCCCATTTCCTTTATTGCATATAGACACAACTTGGAAATTTAAAGAAATGATCTCTTTTAGAGATCGGAAAATAGCAGAACTAGGATTGAAACTGATTGTCCATACTAATAAGGAAGGATTAAAACATAACATTTCTCCTTTTACTTGTAATACTGATGCTTATACAAATATAATGAAAACAAATGCTTTAAAACAAGCAATCAAGGATCATCAATTTGATATTGCAATTGGAGGAGCGCGCCGAGATGAAGAAAAATCTCGAGCAAAAGAACGTGTGTTTTCTTTCAGAGATGTTCAACAGAGCTGGAATCCTAAAAATCAGCGGCCTGAACTGTGGAATCTTTATAATGCACGATACAATAAAGGTGAAAGTATTCGAGTTTTTCCTTTGTCAAATTGGACAGAAATTGATATATGGGAATATATTTATCAAGAGAATATAGAAATCGTTCCACTTTATTTTGCCAAAGAAAGAAATGTTATCGAACGTAATGGGACATTAATTATGGTTGATGACAATAGGTTTCCTTTAGAAGTGGGAGAAAATCCTCATTTGAGAAAAATTCGTTTCCGAACGTTAGGTTGTTACCCGTTAACAGGCGCTATTGAGTCTTCAGCAGATACTTTACCTAAAATAATTCAAGAAATGCTTATCACTAAAACTTCAGAAAGAAGCGGTCGCCTCATAGATCATGATGAAGCCAGCTCTATGGAAAAGAAGAAACAAGAAGGATACTTTTAGTGGAAAAATTATCATCTGTTGATTTAGCGGTAAAAGAATATTTAGAGGTTCAAGAAAATAAAGATTTACTTCGTTTTATTACGTGTGGCTCTGTAGATGACGGCAAATCAACTCTAATTGGAAGGTTGTTATACGAGTCGAATTTGATTTATGAAGATCAGCTAACTCAACTTATAAGAGATACAAAAAAATTTGGCACTTCTGAAAATGATTTAGATTTGGCGCTCATCGTAGATGGGTTAGCTGCAGAGCGTGAACAGGGTATTACAATTGATGTAGCGTATAGGTTTTTTTCTACAAAGAAACGAAAATTTATTGTCGCTGATACGCCCGGGCATGAACAATATACTCGAAACATGGCTACTGGTGCTTCAACAGCTGATCTTGCCATTGTTATGATTGATGCTAGAAAAGGCGTATTAACTCAGACCCGCCGCCATAGTTTTATCGTCTCTTTGCTGGGGATAAAAAAGGTTGTTCTAGCGGTAAATAAAATGGACCTAGTAGGCTATCAACAAAAAATTTTTCAAGATATAAGTAAAGAATATACGAATATTGCTCAATTGCTGAAAATTGAGAATATCCAATGTATTCCAGTGTCTTCGTTATATGGGGACAATATATTAAAGGATTCACTAAACACACCATGGTATAAAGGACCAAGTTTAATAGAATATTTAGAGACTGTTCCTTTAAAAAATACGAATGATGTAACAAGATATTTTCGTATGCCTGTACAATGGGTAAACCGGCCTAATCTTGATTTTCGAGGTTTTTCTGGAACGATAGTTTCAGGTAAAATTTGTGTTGGAGATCAAATTAAAATCGTTCCTTCTAATAAAGAGTCCAAGGTTACTCAAATTGTGACTTATGATAATTGTTTAGAAAAAGCAAGCGTTGGTGACTCTGTAACTTTAGTAATTGAAGATGAAATAGATATCTCAAGAGGAGATGTTATTACTGAAGCACAAAATTCATTAGAGTGCGCAGATCAATTTGAGACATCTATTATCTGGATGGCTGAAAAGGAAATGCTTGTTGGTCGACAGTATATTTTACAGTCCTATACCGTTAATGCTCTTTGTACTATTGACCAACCTAAGTATCGAATAGACGTAAATACTTTTTCTCATATCCCAAGTAAAACGCTTAATCTAAATGAGATTGGTGTTTGTAATATTATATTGAATCGGCGTATTGCTTTTGAACCTTATAGTATGAACTCTGCTTTAGGTTCATTCATCTTGATTGACCGCATTACTAATGAAACAGTTGCTGCTGGCATCATTCATCATGCTTTGCGGAGATCAACAAATGTTTCTACGCAATATTTCAGTATTGATCAAGAAATACGCTCTTTAATAAAGGCACAAAAACCTTGTGTAATTTGGATGACAGGATTATCTGGTTCTGGAAAATCTACAATTGCTAATAATGTTGAAGTAAGACTTAACCAGATAAGCAAGCATACAATAGTTCTAGACGGAGATAATTTACGGCAAGGGCTTAATAAAGACTTAGGTTTCACAACCCAAGATAGAATTGAAAATCTTCGTCGTGTAGCAGAGGTGAGTAAGCTTATGGTGGAAGCGGGTCTTATTACCATAGTCTCACTTATTTCGCCTTTTAGAGCTGAGAGAGAAATGGCTAGGGAAATTATAGGGAAAGATAATTTTATTGAAGTCTATGTGGATGTTCCTCTGGAAGAAGCAGAAAAAAGGGATCCTAAGGGATTATATAAAAAAGCAAGAAACGGAGAAATCCCTAATTTTACAGGTATTGGAAGTGTGTATGAACCTCCTCACATGCCTGATTTACATCTTGAAACGCATAAGAATACTTCTGAGGAGCTTGCTACAAAAGTTGTTGACTTTTTATTGTCGCAAGGTTTTCTGCTATGAATGCATTTCCAGATTACAAACAAATCCTCGAGAAAATCATTAAAATTTCTTATCAAGCAGGAAAGGTTATATTAAATATTTATAACGAAAGTTTTAAAGTTTGTTTTAAAAATGATTCTTCTCCTCTTACTGAAGCTGATACACAAGCCCATGAGTTAATTTTTAAAAGTCTTGAAGCTTTAACACCAAATATCCCTATTATTTCTGAAGAGAAAAAAAATTATCAAGTTAATAAAGAGCTTTTTTGGTTGGTAGACCCTCTAGATGGCACAAAAGAATTTATAAAAAAAAATGGGGAATTTACCGTTAATATTGCACTAATTTACAAAAATCTTCCTCTGTTGGGAGTTATTTATCTTCCTGTTTTTAATGTTGTCTATGCTGGAATTGTAAATGATACAGCGTTTAAAATATTACCTAATGGAGAGAGAATGCTATTAAGTATACCCTCTAACCTTAATACAAAAATTATAGTTTTAGGTTCAAGAAGGCATGGTAGTACGGAAGAGATGAAGATGTTTTTAACAAATTTTAATGACCATGAATATATTGGCATTGGATCATCATTAAAATTTTGTAAGATTGCAGACGGCGAAGCTCATATCTATCCTCGCTTTGGACGAACAATGGAATGGGATACAGCTGCAGGGCAAGCTATCTTGATGGCTGCAGGAGGAATAGTTTATACTTTTGAAGGTCAATCTTTATTATATGGGAAAAAAAATTTTGAAAATCCCTATTTTATTTCTTGTGCATCCCATAACTTATTTGAGAAAGGTATAAAGAAATGATTGATTGGAGTCACTCAATAGCAGGCGCTATTACTGGTTTTATTGTTGGTGTCACAGGTGTGGGAGGAGGCGTTTTAATGACGCCTATTTTGCTTCTTATTTTTAGAACACCTGTAACTCAAGCCGTAGGAACTGATCTTTGGTTTGCCGCTATAACAAAAATTGCAGCTATTTATATTCATAATACGAATCATCAAATTGATTGGCAGGTTGCAAAACGTTTATGGATGGGTTCTATCCCGACTTCTGTTCTTTTCACAATTGCTGTTGCAGGGGGGTATGTGACAAAACTTGCAGGATATATCCCAACAATGATTGGAATTACGATTATTGTAACTTCTGTAGGATTACTTTTTTCGGAAAAAATAAAGAAACAATCTTTTGGGATCAAATTATCAGACAAGGTTTTCGTTAATATCATACAGCCTATAGCTACTGTACTTGCTGGTGCAGGCTTAGGCGCCATAGTATCAATTACATCTGTAGGAGCAGGCGTTATTGGAACAATGATATTAATCTACCTTTATTCAGACCGTTTGACATCAAAAGGGATCATAGCAACTGAAATCGTTCATGCCATTCCTTTAGCCATGGTTGCGGGAACAGGATATCTTATTTTTGGGAAAGTTGATTTTCATATGCTAGCAAGTTTACTCGTTGGGTCGATCCCTGCAACAATTCTTGGTGCTTTGTTGTCACAAAGAATGAGTAATAAAGTTTTAAAGATTATCTTAGCAAATATATTATTTTGTTCAGGCTTAAAGCTTATATTATAGAAATTTCAAGCATTGTTTTGATTCTATTGTCATTTTAAAATGCTTTAGAGATCTTGCATCAGTACGAACACTAAAAAATATTTTTAAGAATTGCCTAGGGGATTTTTAATACTCTCTTAGGCATAAATATATTAACACTTTGAAGAGTATTGTCAGGAAAACCTTCAAATTGAATAAAATGTCTTATCGTCTTTAGTTGTAGGATTTATAAAACTTAGAATATAAGCTACGAAAACATTCCCATGACACTTTTTCTATAAGGGCGTCAAACTTTTTAATGGCAGCTATAGCTAAGCTCTCAATAAAGGGACGATAAATTTCATCAACACTCCATATTTGTGGGCCAGAAGGAAGAAGAAATTGATGAAATTTTTTTGTTTTTCCATCAAATACCATGGCCGATAAATTATCAGAAGCTCCCAAAATTATAAGAGGGCGATTTTCAATCTTAAACTCATGTATCCAAGTAAATCCCAAAGGTGTAGTAGGTTGATTATTGACTGCAAAATTTGGTTTGGTATAGGGAGTCAAGGCGTTTGTATGAATAAATGTCATTAGCAAGCAAGAGGCAAAAAGTTTGATAACCAACGCGAGCTGTAAGTTCTCGGGGTAGTTTATATGCGGACTGTATTAATTCCATAAAGACTTGAGGGACAACTTGACTTGAGCATTGATATAAAGGAGCTTTGCCATAATCTAATCTTGTGCCAGTTGAGATAACGGCTGGCAACATTTCTACGGTATCAGTTATTGCTTTCTCAGCTTCATTATATATCACTACTCTGCTTTTATATGTGTCAGTTATTATCAAACTTCCATCCGAATGGGCGATACCATATGGTCGATGATATTCTTCAGGCAAGGGACCTTTATGTTCAAGTTCTTTGAAATTAGTGTCATACGTAATGATAATCCCAAGATTAGCATCAATAACGGCAATACGGTTGTCATCAATTTTTGTAATGCTTGTAGGATATAAAAGATCATACCCTCCTCGAGCTAGCTCTTTCCCATCTAAGCTATACTTGACAAGTTTTTGAGATCCAAAGTCGAGAAGCGTATACAGCATCATTTGTGATTAAAATACCATGTGCAAGAGTAAGTGGATGTTTCCATAATAATTTAAATGTTTTAGAATTAAAAAGAAATATTGCTGAGCCATCATAAATCAGCAACAGCTATGTAATCGTTCTTAACGCTAATATTTTCTGGACTTACTAAATCTGGATGTGTCATCTGTTCTTCAATCTCTCCGTAGAGCATGGAACCTTTCAGACGCACGCATAATATATTATGATGATTATAATTTGCAATATATAAGATTTCATTATCAGCGTCATAACAAACCCCAGTCGGATTTTCATAAGCTAGGATCTGTCGACATTTAAGCATAAAGGAGATATAGTAAGCCCA